>CANQHB010000046.1 GCA_947623755.1 uncultured Bacilli bacterium
AAATTGTCAAAAGTTAATGTTTCTTGGGTAATTGAAGGATTAGTACTTAAATCATAAAATTCTTCTTCAGGAGTATCATCATCTGTTGGAGGAGTTATAGGCTTTTGAACATGGCCGGGTGTTACTTCCGGAGTTTCCGGATTTAAATAAGCATTAATAACATTAGATATTTGGGGAAGAAAGATAACAACTCCAATAAATAAAGTTAAGATAATAAATATACTTATTGAACTTTTACGACGACTTTCAAAGATACCGATGGTTTGCGATTTTAATTCCTCTTGCTCGATTTTAAAATTTTTAATTTTTTTTCTAGCCATTTTAATTCCTTCTTATCTTTTTATATTATATCAAATATTTGGGCAAATAAAAAGAACTATTTAGTCCTTTGGTTTAAAAAATAACGTTACAAGACTGGCAAAGATGACGGCACCAACGATGGCAGCCCCACCTTTTGTTAATAATCCAGTAAAAATTCCTAAAATACCACTACTTCTGTAGCCAGATAAAGCACCCTCATATAAGAGATAGCCAAAATTAGAAATAATGGTGGAAGCTCCCCCTCCGGCGAGATTTATGAATTTATCATAAAGACCAAAGAAAGCTAAAATGGCTCCTAAAACGGTAAATAGCGAAGTAACATGACCAGGAGTTAATTTAGTGTTATCTAATATTATTTGACCAAGCAGGCAAAATAAACCAGCAATAATAAATGACCATATAAGTTGCATTATAAAACCTCCAAACTAAGGGCGTGGGCAATACCAGGAACGCCTAATTTTTGATTAGCTAAACTAACTGATTGTAAAGAACCGGTTGCGATTACCAAGATTTTTTTATATTTACGAGTGGTTAATACTTTATCAAATAAGACTAAAGGTAAGGCAACGGGACCACTAGCGCCGGCATAGGTTTCTTGAGATGGAGAATAAATTTCACAACCAGCGTCGATATATTTAGAAGGACGCAAGTTGTAAACTTTATCTAACATTTCTAAAAATATTTCCCGACCGACTAAGCCTAAATCACCAGTTATAATTAAATCATAATAATTGATATTTCTTTTCATTTCGGTTAAATGCGTAGCTAAAGTTTCCGCGGCAGCGGGGGCCATAATTGCGCCCATATTATTAACGTCATTAATACCCATATCTAAAGCTTTACCGATAGTGGCACTTTCAATTTTAATGTTAGTTTCTTCATTCGTAAGTAAAGTAGCTAAGGCCGCCGTCGTGGTAAAAGTAGTAGTTTTTTTCTTACAAGCCCCATATTCTACGGGATAGCGAAATTGTTTTTCGGCATTTAGATTATGACTACTAGTTAAGCAAACAACTTTTTTGGCAAGCTTACTATTTAAAAAGGTCGCGCCAATTATTACTTCTTCAATGTAAGAAGCGCAAGCCGAATAGACACCAAAATACGGAATCCGAAATTTTGATGCATTATAACTACTAATACTTGTTTGATTTACTAAGTCACTACCTAATAAAAGGTCAACTTTATTATCCGGTAATTTATTTTTTTCGAGGAGATTTTCTAAGACTACTTCTTGCATTTTAATTTCGGCTTGTTCAAAAGTTTTAGAATTATAATAGTAATCATCAAAAGATAAATCATAATTCTTTAATAGACCATCCCGTTCTAGAGGGCCTACTAAAGAGAAATTATCGGCGATATAAACATTATTAAATTTTTTACTAGCCACTTATCATCACCTTCACAATCACTAAAATAAAGGCACTTAATATACCATATAAAATGACACTTCCGGCCAATTTAAAAAAGTTGGAACCCAAACCGGTGATTAGGCCTTCTTTTTTATAATCAAGAGCACTACTAGATACAGAATGAGCAAATCCAGTCGTGGGTAAAAGTAAGCCTGCTTTAGCTTTACTCATCCAATTATCAAAGAAACCTAAGGCTGTAAATAAAGAAGAAGCAAATATAATTATTAAACAAGTCCAAACACTAGCGTCAATCCGATTTAGACTAAAAATATTCATAATTACTTCAATTAAGCCTTCGGCAATAAAACCCACAAAACCACCGATTAGAAAAGCGGTAATGGCATTACCAGTTCGATTTTCTTGGGGAATATGTTTCTTTACTAACTTTTTATATTCATCTTTGTTCATAATAACCTCCAATATTATTATGAATGAATTAAAAAAAGTTATACTCGCTAAACTTATTTTTTACTAAAGAAAAAAGTACCTTTTTAAACAGGTACTTCAGTATTTTCATATAAGACTACTTTTTGTTTTTTTAAAGATTCTGGAACATTTATTACTCTTTGATTAGAAGAACCACAGTATTTTAAGAGAAAACTATGTAATTCATCTTGATATTGACCGTCAACTAAAACGTCAAGATATTTTAAAACTTCTTTATCCATTAAATCCCGGTCCATTAAGAACCCTGACCAAGCCCAAATGGTTTTGTGAGGATAGATGGCTTTAAATTTCTTGGCAAGTCTAGTTGTTCCTTCAATATTTTTAGGGTGCATTGGTTCGCCACCTAAAATAGATAGGCCTTCAATATAATCAGGTTTAGCAAGTTCAATTATTTTATCAATTGTTTCATCAGTAAATTCTTTACCCCCATTAAAATCATGAGTTTCTGGATTAAAACAGTTAAAACAATTAAAAGTGCAGCCTTGCATAAAAATGGATACCCTAACACCTGGGCCATTAGAAATATCCATTTTGCGGATTTTGTTGTATCGCATTAGGCTACTTCTTCAGCATCTTTATTATCGATGTGCATAACTCTTTCTTTAATTTCTTGAGTACGGCCTTTATTCCAGAAGTTTGAACCAATATAACCACAGGTACGTCTTGCAACATTCATTTTATCATGGTCACGGTTACCACAATTTGGACAATACCATTCCATATTATCATCAATTAAAATTTCACCAGTATAACCACATTCATGGCAGTAGTCTAATTTAGTATTTAATTCAGCATACATAATGTTATCATAAATGAATTTGATTACTTCGATAACGGCCTCTAAATTATTAGATAAGTTTGGAGTTTCAATATAAGAAATAGCACCACCAGGACTTAAAGCTTGGAATTCACTTTCAAGTTTTAATTTAGTGAAAGCGTCAATTTCTTCAAAAACAGGAACGTGATAACTGTTAGTTATGTAATCACGGTCAGTGATACCTTTGATAACACCAAAACGTTCTTTTAAGCATTTTGCAAATTTATAAGTAGTAGATTCAATTGGAGTACCATAAACACTATAATCAATAGCTTCGGCTTCTTTCCATTTTTTGCAAGCTTCATTTAATTTACGCATAACTTCAAGACCAAATTCTTTGCCTTCACCATTGTCGGTATGAGAGTGTCCCGTCATGAATTTTACACATTCATATAAGCCAGCATAACCTAAAGAAATTGTGGAATAACCATTATGTAATAAATCGTGGATTGACTCCCCTTTCTTTAGACGAGCTAAGGCACCATGTTGCCACAAGATTGGAGCAACGTCACTAGTAGCTTTAGATAATCTTTTGTGTCTTATTTGTAAAGCTTTATGGCATAACTCTAATCTTTCATCCAAGATTTTCCAGAATAAGTCCATATCTTTATCACTGGATAAAGCAACGTCAACAAGATTAATAGTTACAACACCTTGATTAAAACGACCATAATATTTAGGTTTTCCTTGGGCATCAACATATGGAGTTAAGAAAGAACGACATCCCATGCAGGGATAGCATTGGCCATCACCATTTTTATCAACTTTTAATTGTTTCATAATCTTTTCAGAAATATAGTCGGGAACCATTCTTTTAGCAGTACATTCAGCGGCTAGTTCAGTTAAATACCAATATTTACTATTCTCGTGAATGTTGTCTTCTTCTAGGACATATAAAAGTTTAGGGAAGGCAGGAGTTATATAAACACCTTTTTCATTTTTCATACCTTGGATTCTTTGTTTTAAGACTTCTTCAATAATCATGGCAAGTTCTTCTTTGTATTCAGTAGTTTCACCTAGATACATGCAAACACTTAAGAAAGGAGCTTGACCATTAGTGGTAGTCATAGAATTAATTTGATATTGGAAAGTTTGAACCCCATCCGTAATTTCTTTGGCTAAATCTTCTTTAGCATATTTTTCACAGTCAGCTTTATTAAATTTGCGAGCTTTATATTTTTCTAAATATTTATTATAACTATCTCTTACAAAGGGAGCTAAATGGGTTAAAGTAATAGTACATCCACCATATTGACTAGAATTTACAGCGGTGATTAACTGGGTGGCAATTGTCATGGCAGTTAAAAAGCGATGTGGCTTTTCAATCATAACACCATTAATGTTAGTACCATTTTGAAGCATATCTTCAAGATTAATTAAGTCACAGTTATGTAATGCATTTTGTGCAAAATAATCGGCGTCATGGAAATGAATAATCCCTTCATCATGAGCTTTTACAATATCTTCGGTAAGTAAAAATCTTCTCGTTATATCCGTACTGGTAATACCGGCTAGATAATCTCTTTGGGTAGTAACAACTTTAGCGTCTTTATTAGAATTTTCCGTATTCCAATAGTCACTTTCACCATCGATTAATTCTTTTATCGAAACGTCGGTAGTGTTACTTTTACGAACTAGTTCTCTAGTATAACGATAAGTAATATATTTTTTAGCTAGTTCATATTTACCAATCGCCATTAATTTCATTTCAATAATGTCTTGGATATCCTCGACTAACATTCTTTTTTTGCCAAGTTTTTCGATATATTTAATAATATTTTTAATTTGCGTACTACTGGCTTGGTCTTCTTCTTCAACTTCAGCATTGGCTTTCATGATAGCCGCTTCAATCTTTTCAGGTGAATAGTCCACCATATGTCCATCTCTTTTAATAATTTTCATAATTCACACCTCTTCTACTTTCTCTAACATGACACCAGTATAGCACATTTAAAAAATATAGCATTGTTGCAATTGCAACATTTTACAAAATTTGGTATAATTTTTTTAAGAGGTGTAAAATGATAAAAATTTTTGATAATATTTCAGCCCAAAATAAGGCAAAATTGTTACGAATTTTAAAAGCACAAAACTTTACATTTAAAAAAGATACATCTATACTGTCGACTGTAAAGTTGGAACAAATACTTGGCATTATTACGAAAGGATATGCTGAAATTATTAGGACTGACCATAATGGAAATAGAACAATTATTGAGGAATTAGAAGAAGAAGATATTTTTGGGACGGAGATTTCTTCTTTAAAAAATAAAGAGTATGATTTAGTGACACTAGAAGATACTGAAATAATAGTGATTGATTATAATAATATATTAAATTGTGAAGAAAATAACAAGTCTTTTTATAATACTTTTACTAAAAATTTATTGCAAATATTTACAACTAAAATTAAAGATAAGAATGAAAGATTAGAAATTATAACTAAAAAGACTATTCGAAATAAATTACTAGAGTATTTTAGTATTATGTCAAAAAAACATGGTTCAAAGTATGTGTATCTCCCCTTTACTTTTACAGCTTTGGCCGATTATTTAGCGATTGATAGAACAGCGATGGCCCGAGAACTTAAAAATTTAAAGGATGAAGGATTTATTGAAGTTAAAGGAAAAAGAATTACGTTGTTGTATCAAGATTATTAAAGAAATAAAAGAACTTATTTCTTTTTATTTTGGGAGTGTTTTTAATTGACAAACTACGGGAATTATAATAAAATAATATTACATGAAGAAATGCATATAATATAGTATGGGGCTTTAGCCAAGTGGTAAGGCATGGGACTGCAACTCCCTGAGCACCGGTTCAAATCCGGTAGGCCCCTCCAAAAGAAAATAAAAGTCACAATAAGTGGCTTTTTTTATTAGTTTATAATAGTAGCGATAATATCAAGAGAAAAGAAGATAATAAAGATAATAGTGAGATATTTAGGAATCTTTTTGACAATTTTATCTATTAAAGGAAATAAAAGATAATAGACTACAGTAGCAAAGAAACCCCATAATAAACTTATTTCTAAAGCTATATAATGACCATAATTAAATTTTAAATTAGTATAATCCCAATATACTCTATGCATTATTTTTTCAATAAGCATTCCCCCACTATATTCTATAAAGGCCATAAAGATACAAGCTAAGATATAAAATATAAAGATTTCTAACCATTTGGGTAATTTTAACTTTTTTAAATTCTTCGATAAGAACATTAAAACTAATATAGCAATCGCATAAATAAAAGTCCAGGGGCCATAGAGGATACCACTATTAAAGGTGGGAGTTATAAATCTTTCTAAAGAACTTTCAAAGAAAAAGCCGAGAATAGAATAAATAAAAAAGATATTTAGATAATAAAACATACTATTCACCATTATTATTTTTTATCTTTTTTTATTTTATATACCCATTATAAACAATTTTGGTATCTTTAACTACAATAAAAGCTTCCGGGTCAATACTTTTAATATCACTTATTATTTCATCAGTTAGTTTATCTTTTACATCAACAATTAATAAATCTTTATTTTTATTTAAGTTATCTTTTAGGGCGATTACCATAACACCATAATCTTTAGCACGGAGTGTATCAATTAACTTATAATTATTATTTTTAGTTACAACTTCAATACTGTTTATAGATTTCAAGAATTTATGAGAAAAAAAGGCACCGAGATAAGTTCCTGTAGCGTAGCCTAGAGAATAACAGATGGGAACAATAAGACTATCTATTTTGGTATTTAGAGCTTGTCTAGCGGCAATAAACCAGACAAAGGCTTCACAAAAAGCAAGTATGGGAGTTAGAATACTTTTTCTTTTTACCATATGCATCATGCGAAAAGTAGAAATAGATACGTCAATAATACGAGCAAAAAAGATTGTTAAACATGTAAAAAGCATAAGACCACCATTAGTATTATGCTTATTTTTTAGAATTACATAACTTTTATTATTGCTAAGATAATTAAAACTAAGACAATTAAGATAATAAATAATACTCCGACTAATTTGTTTTCTTTACG
>CANQHB010000047.1 GCA_947623755.1 uncultured Bacilli bacterium
TATGAAGGAAAAGAAGCAAGTGGTAAAATAATTGTGGCTTTAGGTAAAGATATAATGGGTCAACCAAAACTTGCCGACTTATCGAAAATGCCCCACCTTTTAATTGCCGGGTCGACAGGTTCTGGTAAATCAGTTTGTACTAACACTATTATCTGTTCGATTTTAATGCGGTATAAACCGGATGAAGTAAAATTAATGTTAGTCGACCCAAAGAAAGTAGAGTTATCAAATTATAATGGTATCCCTCACCTTCTATGTCCTGTAGTAAGTGACCCTAAAAAAGCAAGTATTGCTTTACAAAAGTTAGTCGCCGAAATGGAAAAAAGATATGACATGTTTAGTGAAAAAAATGTTAAAAATATTGCGGGATATAATGAACTTATCGATAAGGAAAATAAAAATAAAGATGAAAAAATTCCAAGAATGCATTACATTGTTGCCATTATTGATGAGTTAGCAGATTTAATGTTAGTAGCTTCTAAAGAAGTAGAAGATTCTATTATGCGAATTACTCAAATGGCAAGAGCCGCAGGTATTCATTTAATTGTGGCTACACAAAGACCTTCAACGGATGTTATTACCGGAGTAGTTAAAGCAAATATTCCTTCACGAATAGCTTTTGCAGTAGCAAGTAATATAGATTCTCGAACAATATTAGACGCAAGTGGGGCCGAAAAATTACTAGGTAAAGGTGATATGTTATTCTTACCGATGGGAGAAAATGTGCCAACACGGATTCAGGGATGTTTTATTGATGATGGCGAAATTGCAAGAATTATTGATTATGTTTGTAAACAACAAGGAGCTAATTATGATAGTGAAATGGAGAATTTGAATGCTAGTGGAAATGGGATTCATGGTTCCGTTGGGGAAAAAGAAGAATATGATGACCCAATGTATAATGAAATTGTAGAGTTTGCAATTCAAACCGGAAAAGTTAGTACTTCCCTACTTCAAAGAAGATTTAGATTAGGTTATAATCGAGCAGCTAGAGTAGTTGATTTATTAGAGGAACGAGGAATTGTTGGACCTGCTAATGGTTCTAAACCTCGGGAAGTGTTAGTAAAGCTAGAAGATAAAAATGAATAAAAATATAAATTGCAAATAAAGTTATAATATGATACAATAACTTATGGAAGGATATGGTATATTTGGCAAATACAAAAAATAAATATAAAAAAACCGATACAAAGAAATGGGTAATTATTTTCTTAGTAATTATAGGAATAGTTTTTGCAATATTATACTTTTATAAGTGGCATTTAGTAAAAGAACAAGAAAAATATATAAATAGTTACTTAATATCTTCAAATACAATAAGTTTGGAAATGAATGATTTAGAAGAGATTGATAATGTTTTAGCTGAGACAGGAAGTTATTATTTTGTCTATATTGGCTATACGCAAGATGAAAGTGTTTATAAATTAGAGAAAGAATTAAAACCAACCATTGATGAATATGATTTACATAATAATTTCTATTATCTTAATGTAACTGATATTATGAAAAAGAAAAATTATCTCAAAGATATAGCGGTTAAACTTAATATACCGGAAAATACAATTAAAAAAGTGCCAATAATTCTGTATTTTAAAGATGGTAAACTAGTTGAGGAAGGAATTTATACGGCTAAAGATTTTAAAGAAGTCGTAGAAAATATGGATAATATGTAAAAAAAGATTACGAGAAGGTAATCTTTTTATTTGGTTTTGTTTTTATAATGTTTGCAATAGTCTTTAAAAATGCAATCTTGACATTCGGGTTTTAGGGCTTTACATTTATAGCGGCCAAATAAAACTAACTGATGATGAAGTCTACTCCAGTGGTCTTTAGGAAATTTTTTCATAAGTTTCTGTTCTATTACCGAGACTGAATCTTTTGCTTGGGCAAAACCTAATCTTACTGATACTCTAGCAACATGGGTATCTACGGCAATCGCAGGAACATTATAAATATTAGATAAAACAACATTACAAGTTTTACGCCCTACGCCAGGGAGATTTTCTAAATATTCCCGATTATTGGGAACATGACCTTCATAATCTTCTACCAAAGAAGTGGCAATAGTTTTTAGATATTTAGCCTTTTTAGTATAAGAACCACAGGGACGAATAATATCTTCAATTTCTTTTAAAGAAGCTTCTTTTAATGTATATAAATCGTATTTCTGAAATAGGACTTTAGTTACTTCGTTTACTCTTTTATCAGTACATTGGGCACTTAAAACCGTAGCAATTAATAATTCATAATCTTGGGTGTAATTTAATTCACAACGAGCGTCCGGAAACAATTCATCTAATCCTTTAATTAATATATCACTCTTCATCATCTAACCAATTATAATCAAATAATTCCTTTCTTTCGGGTTTAGTTTCATTTCTTTTAGCAAAATGATTATTGACATCCTCCATGTTTTTAAAGCCTTTTTTATGCCATTCATATAAAATTTTATCAATATAACGTAAAGTTCGGGCGCCATTTAAGACAGCTTCTTTTAAGGCCCCTTTTATTAATTCTTCTGAATAGCCCTTTTCTAGCCAAGCAGTAATTATTTCATATTCCGTGCTGGTAATAGAACGACCAAATTCAGTTTCAAAGGAAGCATAAATATCAGTTTTGATTTCTTTAGTTTCTTGGGCAAGATTGGCTTCTAAAATTAAATTGTAAAAACTATCTAAATTTACCTCTTCAATCATTCGCCCTTCTAAGTCTTTTTTGGTTTCAATAGTTAGTAATTTTTTAGATAATAAATTATTAAATATTTGATAGGCTTGGTCAGGCTTTAAACCAATATTGTTACTTAGACGTTCAATATCTAAATAATTATTATCATTATCAAAATAAGTAAGCATTATAAATTCTTCTAAAGTTAGATTTAATTCTAAAGCTTTTTTAATAAATAGGCCATTAGTTACGTACTTGGTTGTTTTAAAAATTGTATTATTCATGAAATCCACCTTGCTTTATTATTGTGAAGATACTTTAAGATATCTGTCTTTTTATTTCTTATTTTACCACTTATTATCATTTTTTCAAGTTCATTTAAGATAAGGCTTATTGTTTTCGAGTAAGAGATATTTAAAGATTTAACGATATCTTCGGGAGTAATGTTAATATCTTTTTTATCTTTAATTGGTAAGGCTTTGTACATTTTATTGATTTTAGCTTGGTCAATATTTAAGATAGCCGCGCAAACTTTAGAGATATATAAGCCATATTCGTAAATGGTAAAACTAGTTATTTCTTTAGTATTAATTATCTTTTTTATAATATTTATATTTTCTTTTTCTACTTTAGTAAAAGGTAGAGAATATTTTATATTAATTTGGGCATACATTCCTTCTAGATTTTTAATGGGAATAATATCTTCATAACTTATTGCTAAAAGTTCTAAAATTCCAATATCTTTTAAAATATTTAAACCTTTTTTAACATAGGGAGAAATTAGAATTTTATCTAATTCTTCCTTAAGGCGAGTGTTAGATAAATTTAAGATATAACGATAATGAATTTTTAAAGCTTCATATAACTCAGGCTCAATATTAAAATTTAGAGTTGTAGCAAAACGAATTGCTCGCATAATTCTTAAGGGGTCTTCCGTTAATTTGGTTTCTATATCGCCAATCATTCGAATTTTTAAGTTACTTAAATCATCAATTCCTTTTAGAATATCAATGATATCGCCCCTTTTATTCATGCAAATAGCATTAATCGTAAAATCACGACGATTTAGGTCACTTACTAAATTATTGATATAATTGTATTCAATAGGTTTACGATTTTCGTATTTTATTTCTTCCCGGTAAGTGGTAATTTCAAAATTGTATTCTTTGATTTTAAAAGATACTCCGCCTAAATTTTTGGAAGAAGCATTGGGAAAAATGGTTATTAATTCTCTTGGAGTAGCATTAGTACAGATATCTACGTCATAAGATTCTTTTCCCATTAATAAATCTCGAACATAACCCCCAATTATATAAGCTTCAAAACCTCTTTTTTCAATTTTGTCTAAGACATTTTTTATAAGCTTGTTCAAATATTATCACCACTTAAATTGTATCAAATTGTAGCCTTAAAGTCTAGGAAATTAAAAAGATTCTGTTAAGAATCTTGCTGTTCTAGATATTTTTTTACTTCATCTAGGGTATTATTAAAATTATTAAAATCAACATTAAACCATTTAACAGGCATTTGATGATTAAACCAGGTGTATTGTCTTTTAGCATAATGGCGACTATTTTTTTTAATTAGGTCTTTGGCTTCTTCTAAAGATATTTCATTATTAAAATAACGGAATAATTCTTTGTAACCAATCGCAGTTTCTAAGGCTTTAGATTTAATATTTAAATCATAAAAACTTTTAGCTTCCAAAACTAAACCTTCGTTAAACATTTCGTCAACTCGGGCATTGATACGATTGTATAAAATATCTCGGGGAGCAGTAAGGCCAATAAATATTGCAGGATATAAAAGATAACATGGCTCATTGGAAATATCTTTTTTATTTAAAAACCGAATTAATCTTTGCCGATTATTCGCATGGATAGGCATATGAGGGTCTTTTTTTAAGGCTAAAGCATATAATTCTTCATTAGTTAGATTATCATAATTATTGGTTGGGGTATTTTCCTCGGAAAAAACATAGTTATATAATGCAGCCTTTAAATAAAGCCCTGAGCCTCCGACAAAAATAATATTTTTATCTTGGTATTTAGAAAGTATTTTCCGAGCATCTTTTTGATAATTATAAACGGTATAATTTGTCTTTACATCAGCAATATCAAATAAATAGTGAGGAATTCCTTCTTTTTCACTTTCTTTTATTTTAGCAGTACCAATATCTAACCCTTTATATATTTGCATAGCATCGGCATTTATAATAATCGCATTATAAATTTTAGCTAGTTCAATACTTAGTTTGGTTTTCCCTACACCGGTTGGACCAGTTATACAAATTATCATTATTTTTCCTTTGAGGCTTTATCTTTTAATAAATCTCTTATTTCTTCAAGTAAAACAATATCGGGAGCTTTTGGTGTTGGTTTCTTTTCTTCTTCTTTGTGATGAATATGCGTTAATTTATTAATTATTTTAATTAATACAAAAATACAAGCCGCAATAATTAAAAAGTCAATTATACTTTGGATAAAAGCACCATATTCAATACGCGTATCTTTAAATGTAATAGCTAAATTGGAAAAATCTTTGCCACCTAAGGCTAAACCTAATAAAGGCGTTAAAATATTATTAACTAAACTGGTGACTATGGAAGAAAAAGCCCCTCCTATGATAACACCGACAGCTAAGTCGATAACATTGCCCCGTGCAATAAATTCTTTAAATTCATGTAAATTTTTCTTAATCATTTCTTTCACCTCTGCTAGTATTTTAACATATTTTGAAAATTAAAAAAAGCCTTTTTTATTTAGGCTCACTATAAACTGAAACTTGAGCTTCAAAAGTAGATTCCATAATGTCATTACCCGCGGATTCATCTATCCATAAATAGAGTTCATAAGTTCCAGATTTAGTTATACTATCAATAATACCATCGGCAATTATATAAGAAGCGGTTACCGTGTTATCTTTAGAAATTAAATTATTGGGTAAAGTAGTGGGATTACCTAAAGGATTACTAGACGTCCCATCTACAGAATATCTTATATAGGGAATTAAATCTGGAGAAGTACTATTAATGATATTTAACATTACTTGATAGCTAGTGTCTGTTGCGTCTTCACAAGTATTGGTTATTGTGAATTTATATGGTTTAATTTTAGCAAATGCGGTTTCTTTAGTCATAGGATAACCTATATAATTAATGCGATTTTCACCAGTAAAGGCAACATTAAAACAAGCGGAGTTTAAAACATTTACTTCACTTTGTTTGGCATTAAAAGATAGAAAAGCAAAAGTTACACTTGCAGTGGCAATTATAACTATTACAATTGATAATGAAAGTAGTATAATTGTTTTTTTAGTATCCACTTAATTCACCAACTTCTCCACTATAATATATATTATATAATATTATCGTAATTTTGAAAAGTCTAAAAAGAAAAAAACTTCCAATTGGAAGTGTATTTTTTAATAAACATTATGGAAGAGTAGACGCAACTGTTCCCATAGAGGTAATAACCATGATTTGGCCTTCAAAAGTTTTACCCATAATTTTTTCTTCACATTCGTTACCATTGCAGGCATCATCAGGTATCCAAATACGTAAATTAAAGGTTTCAGAACCATTTTGTGCTAAAGTACCGCTTTTTAGTAAATACGTATGAGCTATATCTCCCGCTTTTTCATTAGTTACATATGATGGTGTTGTGTATGGTGTGGTATTCAATTTTTGAGAAGTTTCTTCGCCAATTTTATATTTTAAATATTCAGTTAAATCTCCTTTAGTGGTGTCAGATGGAGTTTGTGTCATTGTATTAATAATAATGCTATAATTAATACCGGTCGTTGCATTTTCTGTTGTACAGTTATTAGTTAAAGTAAAAGTATAAGGAGTTAACTTTGTTTTCGCATTTTCTTCTGTCATAGGATAGGCATAATGGCCTTCGGCGTTTAATTTAATAGACCCTTTGTAAGTATTATTATCAACTGTATCCTTAAACTCAACACTAAAGCAAGAAGAAGTTAAATTGTTAGTACCATCTTGAGTTGCGGAGACAGAATAAAACGAATAACTAGTACCCACAGATATAGTTAATAAAATCATTATAGTTAAAATACCTAATGT
>CANQHB010000048.1 GCA_947623755.1 uncultured Bacilli bacterium
TTATTCCATTGTTTCTAAGTTAACAGCTTTCTTTTTAATTATTCTTATTAATATTAGAATAGCTGTTATAGCATAAGCAAATTCAAAGATTAATTGCCATTTAGCATAGTTATTATTATCCATGAAAGATATTTCAAAGAAAGAACCAATAACGTCACGAATATAAATAAAGGGAATTTTAACCGCGACTAAAATTATTAATAAATATAAGAAGAATAATAAAATATTTTTAGTTATATCTTTATTTTTTAAACGAAGTTTATTAATAATTACATTTACCGCATTAAATAAGCTTATTTCTTTAGTTATTCTAATTTTAGAATTATGTTCTTCATAGACTTTATTAGCAATAGATACAGGGTCTAAATCATTATAGTTATTGATATTTTCATATTTTTGTAAGATAAGTAACCGCTCCTTATTATTTAAGTAGCGTAAATACTTTTTAAGTTTCTTTAAGAATTCATCTTTATTCATACTAATTCTCCTTCATAGAAAGTTGTACTACTATTTAGTGTAAGCTCTGTTGTTATTATTATAGCATTATTTGGGTCTTCTTGGTTAATTTTATTGTATTTATTGACAGTTATTAGATTATTAGTATTTTTAATAGTACCAGCATAGAAGATACTTTTAATGTTTACGATATCTAATTCATTAGCTTCATTTAATTCTATTTTAGTAGGAATATATATTAAATCAGTATTAGAGGGAATATTAATAATATAAGTTAATTCATTAGTAAATAAGGGATTTAAAGATAATTCTTGATACTTAGTAGTTTTACTTATAGCAAAAGCTTTAAGAGCATTAGAAGTAATAATATGAGTGTTTTCTAAAGTTTTAGCAATATTAATTAAAGATTCTAGGTAAGTATCGATAGTTTTAAAGTTAATGATATTAAAATAGTTTATGAGATAGTGACTGTTATGTTCATTATGGATTATTTCATCTAAATCATGGTAATAATAATTAAAATCAAAATTATTTTTAATATCTTCTAAAGAAGGATAATTATTATCAATTAGGTAATTACAGATATCTTTATAAAAAGAATTATATAAGATTAGACTATTTTTAGTATTATCATCTAGACTATTAAATTTAGTATTTAAGTCAGCTAAAGGATTAATTATAATATCTTCTTGGAGGGGAGTAGTTTTAATATCAAGAGTATTACCACTTATAATGGAATAAGCATGAGTAATATCAGTAAGAGCATTATATTTATTTTGAAGTTTAGTTTTTTCAGTATTTAAGAAAACTTCAATTTTAGGGGGAGTAGCATTTAAGAATGATTTTAATTCTTCATCAATGTTGTGGATTTTACTACCTTTTAAGTTAAAGTTCTTTTCGGCCGTTATTTTATTTTTAACAAATTCAATTTGCTTTTTTAGGATTTCAATATTATATTCATAAATATTATTGGAATAAATGTTTATTAAATTCTTTTCATTTAGTTCTTCTTCTTTAACAAGATTAATAAGGGTTTTTAAATAACTTTCAATTTCAGGTAAAGTTTTAGTTTTAATGTTGGTTAAGTTGTTTTGTAAAAGACTAATATCATTAGATGGGAGGGGAGCATTTTCTAAAGATACGGCTTTTTTTTCAATAGTTCTAGTTTTACCATAGTATTCTGTTAAGTAGGTGAGTAAAGTAAATTTTAAATCGTTTTCTTGAATTTTTAAATTGTTTTTAGTATTTTTTAAATTATAATTAGTATTTTTTAAAGTTATTAAATACTTAGTTAAATATTCGATATTTAAAAGGTAAGCATTTTTAGTATCATTGTTAATTATAGTTTCTTTAGTGTTTTTTAAGGTGTCTTTTAAGTTTAGCATATCGTTTAGAGTTAGGTCTTTATTATTGTAGGTTATTTTTAAATTAGCAATAGGGGTATCATAAGTATCTAAAGATAGAGTTAGAGGATACTTAGATGAATTATTTTTGTACCAAAAATACTTTTGTAAAAATTCGTCTAGCAACTTTGTATCATCAAAAGTAAAAACTCTAGTTAAATAACCGAAAGTAGAATCTTTAAAGTCAAGACAAATACCATAAGTGTTGTTGTTTTCATAGATAGTAGGGCCATATTTATGAGAATAAAGATTATAAGATTGAAATGTTTTTAAGATGGTATTTTTGTTTATCATAATATAGCTCCTTTTATTCTTATTAATATTATAACATAGATAGATAGAATATTCAATTTTATACTTGCTTAAAAATGATTAACATTATATAATTATATGAGAGTGGTGATTTTAGTTATGGGAACAGAAATTATAAAACCAAAGAAAGAAAAAAATAAGGATGTCGAAAAAAAATCAGTATTTACACCGGTAATATATTTATTACTAGGGATGGTGCTTGCTTTTAAAAGTAATGAAGCTGTGACACTTATGTTTTATTTACTGGGGATACTTATTATTGTTTATGGAATTAAAAGCTTTTTAGATTACCGAAGATATAGAGAATTAGCGCAATTTAAAAAGATTAATTTAGGAGTTGCAGTAACTTCAATTATTATTGGAGTATTAATGATGGTTTTAGCAGAGGCTATTCAAGTCGGAATTAGATATGTACTAGGATTTTTCTTAATATTCTTTGGAGTTACAAGATTACTTAATCAGTTTAGTTTTGGTTATTATGTGAATTTTAATTTATTAGTAAATATAACTTTAATTATTTTAGGAGTATTTAGTATTTTTGTATCTAATGCGATTTTAGTGGTCGCTGGGTGGATTTTAATGGCGAATGCCTTAATTCTATTTTGGGAATATTTTAAAAGTTAAAATGAAAAGAAGCAGATCAATAATATCTTGCTTCTTTTTTTAAGTCTTTTTCTTTAATACTAGCTCGTTTATCGTACTGTTTTTTACCTCTAGCGATACCGACTAAGATTTTTACTTTATTTGTTTTAAAATAGAGTTTTAAAGGGACTAAAGTGTAACCGTCAATTTTAAGATTGTCTTTTAGTTTTAAGATTTCTTTTTTATGAAGAAGAAGTTTACGGGTTCTTCTTTCTTCATGATTAAAGATGTTTCCTTCTTCGTATTTGGCAATATACATGTTTAGAAGATAAGCTTCATTATTTTTTATGGTAATGTAAGTGTCTTTTAAATCCACAGAACCTTTACGGATAGACTTAATTTCTGTTCCGGATAAAGCAATTCCGGCTTCGATGGTATCTTCAATAAAATAGTCGAAGTAAGCTTTTTTATTCTTGATTTCGGTCATATTTATCACTCACAATCTCAAAATCAATTAAGGCCGTTTCTTTAGAGGCATTAAGAACTTTTACTCTTATGTTATCGCCCACGCGATAGGTTTTTTTGGTACTTTTACCAATTAGAGATAAGTATTCAGGAACATAGTTATAATAATCACCTTTTAAAGTATTAACATGAACTAAGCCCTCAATTAAATTAGGCAATTGAACAAAGAAACCAAAGTTTGTAACACTAGAGATTATACCATCATATTCTTCACCAATATGGCTTTCCATGTATTCGGCCATTTTCATATCATCAACGTCGCGTTCCGCATTAATGCTTGCGACTTCTCGCTCACTAGCATGTTCGGCGGAGGTAACTAAATAACTTTCTAAGTAATCGATAGTGGACATAGAATAATCTTTTTTGATAAGATAAGTTTTTAAGAGACGATGGACGATTAAATCTGGTAAACGTCTAATTGGAGAAGTAAAGTGGGTATAGTTTTTACTTGCTAGACCAAAGTGACCAATGTTAGTTTTGGAATATTCCGCTTTTTTCATACTTCGTAAAAGAAGCGATGAGAGAATAAAAAATTCCGGTTTATCTTTTAATTCATTTAAAAGCCGCTGCATAGTAATCGGAGTTATTTCGGTTATTTTAGTGTGGATGGTATAGCCTAAAGCTTTAACGAGATTTAAAAAGTCTTCAATTTTTTCAGTATTGGGTAAAGCATGAACCCGATAAATGAAAGGAAGCTCCATATTAGAAATATGCGTTGCGACTGTTTCATTGGCGGCAATCATGAAATCTTCAATTAAATTTTCACCATCGCCTCGGGTTCTTTTTTGAATGTCGATTGCTTTGCCATTTTCATCTTGAATGATTTTAGCTTCATCAATATCAAATTCAATGTAACCGCGACTAACTTTTTTCTTCCGTAAGATTTTGGCTAGTTCATTCATTTTTAAGAGAATATCTTTATAGGGTTCATAACCGGCTGGAATGGATTTATGTTCTAGAATTTCATTAACTTCATGATAGGTCATTTTTTTACGAGATTTAATATAACTTGGGAAAATATCGTAAGAAATAATGTCGCCCGCATGGTTAATTTTCATAACACAACTCATGGTTAGACGAATTACGCCTTCATTTAAGGAACAAATACCATTAGATAATTTATGGGGAAGCATAGGAATGACGGTATCAGCAAGATAGGCAGAAGTACCGCGGTTATAGGCTTCGTCTCCTAAGGCTGTATTTTCTTTAACATAATGACTAACGTCGGCAATATGAACACCTAGAGTATAGGTATCATCATCGTAGGTTAGGCTAATCGCGTCATCAATATCTTTAGTATCGGCCCCATCAATGGTAAAAATAATTTCGTTGGTTAAATCTTTGCGATTTACGAGTTCACTAGGGTCTACTTCATTAGGAATTTTATCTAATTCGTGAAGGACTTCAGCACTAAATTCATTATTAATGCCATATTTATAGGCAATACTTAAGATATCAACCCCAGCGTCATCTTTATGACCGAGGATTTTTAGGCAATCAGCAAGATAGGTATTCGTATTAAGTTTCTTTTTTAGACTACATAATACTTTGTGACCTTCTACACAATTTTTAGAGGTTTCATTAGTAATAAAAATAGTTAATTTAAGTTTATCATCATCGGGCTTTAGCATTACTTTATCGTTAGCAAAATAAATTTCGCCCACTAGATTGTCTAGATTACGTTTAACAATTTTTAAAACTCGGCCTTCGGGTTTTAGACCCTTTTTAATTATTTCGACTAAAACAGTATCATTATGAATAGCACCATTTAGATTTTCGGCGTCGATATAAATGTCATCTTCTTTATCTAAAATAAGAAAGCCAAAGCCTTTTTTATTAATAGCTATTTTACCAATTTTTAGACCAGGACAGTTTGCTAATAAAAGGTATTTATCTTTTTTGGTTTTAAAGACTAGGTATTCATTTACTAATTCGTCTAAAGTAGAGGTTAATGTTTGGAGTTCCTCCACTGTGGTGAGATTTAATAAATCATTTATTTCGATTAAAGTTTTAGCTTCATGAATATCTTTTAGTAAATTAAGAACTTGTTCTTTCATGATTTACCTTCTTTCTGGTTAGGGTATGAGCCTTTTTAATATCTAAATAACATTTGCCACATACACTTTCATAGGTTACTTTATCTTGGCCATCAATGGCTACTTGGTCGCCTTCAAAAGTAGGAATGTTATTGATAAGACGAAGATTTTGGGTAGCTTTTTTGCCACACTTACAAATATTTTTTAATTCTTCAATGGAATCAGCAATTTCTAAAAGCCTAGTGGCGCCCGGAAAACCTTTCATTTGAAAATCACACCTTAGGCCATAACAGATAACGGGAATTTCTAATTCTTTAGAAATGGAATATAATTCGTCAACTTGGTGAGGAGCTAAAAATTGGGCTTCGTCAACTAAGATGGCATCAACGGGATTGGTTAGGTAATCAGAAATATGCGCCTTGGGTGGTAATAAGACGTCGACTTCTCGAGAGAGATTTGAACGATTCATAACTTTAGTATTACCTTTAGTATCAGTACTAGATTTAATTAATAAAATTTTACGCCCTTTTTCTTCATAATTGTAGGCAACTTGAATAATAGCGGTAGATTTACCACAATTCATAGAGCCATATCTAAAATATAATTTTGCCATGTTAATCTTCCTTTACTATGCATTTTTTTTCATGATTTTCTTCATATATGTTAATAACTTTAGGGTTATCCACATCGATTGCATTAATTAAACCGGATTGGATTAAAGTATCCGTGGTGATGGTACAACCATTTTGTAAGCAGGTGGCTTTTAAATCTTTATTTTCGTTTAATTCAAGATAAACACAGGCTGCTTCAGAGATAACACTATTAATATTTTGCTCTTCTATACTATTTTTATTATCCATAAATTTCATGAGATTAGCCGTGGTTATAGTAGCAATTAAACCCATAATGGTAATAGTGCTCAATAGTTCAATTAATGTAAATCCTTTTTTATTCATACTAATCACATTATAATTATACTATATTTAAGGGAAGTTTTAAAGATTGTTCAACAAAAAAAGTGTTGTAATAGCCTTAAATGCAAGATTTAAAACATCAACACTAAATATTTAAGTAATAATACTTAGGATTAGTCTTGTATCCTAATGCTTTTATATTGAGCCTTAGCCAAATATTTTAAGTTTAGAAGGATATTGGACGCACACCAGGCGTAGTGTTGTTCACGGTGTTGTTGTTGAGGTAGCCATTATTATCCACATTGAACACGTTAGCATTACCGTTGGTGTTCATGTTACGCGGAGACATCTCGGTTAACATTTTAGATTAATCCTAATTTAATTATAGCAACTATGTAATAATTATTCAAGAATATTTAAAAGAGTAAGAGATTAATACTTAAAAATTA
>CANQHB010000049.1 GCA_947623755.1 uncultured Bacilli bacterium
CCCTCATCTTTGGTAATAAAACTTCTAATAACGGCATGGGGACAAACAAAACTACACCTTCCACACTCTATACAATTTTCTTTAATCCATTTAGGGGCCACTTTGTTAACTTGTCTTTTTTCAAACCGACTAAGGCCATTAGGAAATGTTCCGTCTTTAAAGGGTTCTAATTCTTTAACTGTTAAAGTATCTCCTAAACGATGATTAATTTTACTTATAACGTCTAACTTTTCTTCTAAACTAGCTGTATCATCTAAAGTAATATTTATTTTAACTACATTTTTTAAAGCTTCCTTTATGGCTTTTATATTACTATTAATTACATTTTCACCCTTATTTTTAAAAGTATCTTTAATTCCCTCTTCTAAAATAGTTAAAGCCTCATTTACTTTTAAAGTATTTAAAATAACCATTTCCATTATTTTACTAATTTTTCCTCTTATTTTATTATCTTCCGCTATTTTAGAGGCATCAATTAAATATACAGCTATATCTCTTTCTTTTAGGATTTTCTTTATCTTACTACTTAAAAAATCATTTATTTCTTTTTCAGTTAAATGGGTATTAATAATTAATGTTCCTTTTTCTTTAATATTAGAAACTATCTGAAATTTTTTAAAATATTCTTCTTTGGTGACAACTATTAAACTAGGTCTTGTAATATAATAGGGAGCTTCTATTTTCTTCTTGCCAAATCTTAAATTACTAACGGTAACTCCCCCAGATTTTTTAGAATCATAAGAAAAATAGCCATTAACAAAATAATTTTTCTGACCCATTATTTTTAAAATATCTTTCGAACAACTTACCATACCATCCGAACCAAAACCATATATAAGTAAATCTTTAGTATCTAACTCAATCTCATAATCTTCTTTTGGTAAACTAGTATGGGTAACGTCATCAACAATACTTATTGTAAAGTTATTTTTTAATTTTGTATCTAACATTGTAAAGACACTTTTAATATCCGCCGGCGTTGTATTTTTACTAGAAAGACCATATCTACCTCCGACTATATTAATATCTTTATCTTTAAGAGCACTTACTATATCTAAATAAAGAGGCTCTCCATTCGAACCAGCTTCTTTCGTTCTATCTAAAACTGCAATATTTTTAACTGTTTTTGGTAACACGTCTAATAAATACTTAACACTAAATGGTCGATATAAATGCACTGTAATTAACCCATATTTATGGCCTTTTTTAGCTTCTTCATCTATTACTAACTTAATGGTATCACATACACTTCCCATCGCAACAATTATATTGGTCGCTTTAGTATCTCCATAATAAGTAAATGGTTTATAATTAGTTCCCATTATTTTATTTATTTCTTGCATGTAATTATTTACCATATCTGGTAAATTATTATAGGCAGTATTTCTGGCTTCCTGAGTTTGAAAATAAATATCTTCATTAAAAGCCATACCTTTTTGAATACCTGATTCTAAATTTAAAGCTCTATTTTTAAATTTATCAATCTCTTCCCACGGAATAATATCTTTTAATTTATGAATATCTAATTCTTTTATTGAACTTATCTCATGACTAGTTCTAAAGCCATCAAAAAAATGTAAGAACGGAATACTTCCTTTAATTGCTGATAAATGGGCAACCGCGGCCAAATTTTGACAATCATTTACATTACATGAAGAAATGATAGCAAATCCGGTTGCTCTAGTCGCATAAATATCACTATGGTCTCCAAAAATAGATAAAGCATTAGTAGCGACTGTCCTAGCAGCAACATGAATTACCCCTGGAAGCATTTCCCCGGCAATTTTATACATATTAGGTATCATTAATAGTAATCCTTGACTTGCTGTAAAAGTAGAAGCTAAACTACCACTAATTAAAGCTCCATGAAAAGCCCCCGCCGCGCCAGCTTCACTTTGCATTTCAATTAATTTTACTTTATCTTGAAATAAATTTTCTTTATCTTGTCTTAAATTATCTATATTAGAAGCCATAGGACTAGATGGGGTAATTGGATATATTGAACAAAGTTCACTAAAATAATAGGCTATATCACTACAAGCTTTGTTACCATCACATATTTTCATAAGAATCACCTATTATAATTATAACCATAAATTTTCAAAATTACAATAATTAATCTCTCCTATTTATTTCCTCTAAGTCGAATTTTGTCGAACGCTTTTTCTTGGCGATTTCCTATTCCAGTTTTAGAATAATAACTTGAACATTTAAGGATGAGTGCCTACTTAGTTTTTCCTTTCCATACTTTTACTGAATTTAGAGGGGGTTATGTAAAAGGAGGTATTAAGTCATGATAAAAGTAATTTTGTCTGTAATATTATTGTTTGCAACAATAAAAAAGACACTCATTCTTATCAATATTAGGATTAATATTGTCAAGATAAGTGTCTATAAATAGAAATATTCGTAGGCATTTAGTCCTTAAATGTTCTACATTTTAATTATAACATATTCTAAAGTAATTGCAATAATTATTTATATATTCCCACCACCACAGAATTAGCTGGAACATTTTTTAAAACTATCGCTCCGGCCCCAATTAAAGAATTTTGGCCAATCGTAATATTCCCTAAAACTATTGCCCCTGCGCCAATTACTACATTATCTTCTATGGTTGGGTGTCTTTTATCTTTATCTTTTCCGGTACCTCCTAAAGTAACTCCATGATAAAGCATAACATTATCTTTAATAATCGTAGTTTCCCCAATTACCACTCCACAGCCATGGTCGATAAAAAAATTCTTACCAATCTTAGCCCCGGGATGAATTTCTATACCCGTTCTTTTTTTCGCTCTTTCACTTAAAAATCGAGCTAAAAAATAAAACTTATGTAAATAAAGAAAATGGGCTATTTTATAATAAATATATACTTTAAAAAAAGGATATAAAATAACTTCAAAATTACTATGTATTGCTGGGTCTTTTTCTTTTATTAAAGTTATTAATTTTTTCATATAAATCCCTTTATATCATATGAAAAAAACTAACTTTTAGTTAGTTAAATTATCTATTATTAACATTATGATATATTTCCGTTACATCATCAATTTCATCTAGCATATTATAAAGTTTATCAAATACTTCTAAATCTTCTTGACTTAAGTCAACTTTATTTTTAGGATACATTCCTACTTCATCAATTTCATAAGCAACATTACTCTCAATTTTTTCAATTATATCTTTCGTACTATTAATATCATTAGGGGCTACACTAACAATAAGCTCACCATCTTCTTTTTCAAATTCTATTGGTTCGATTCCAGCCTCTAATAAAGCTTCAAAAATTTCTTCTTCCTTTTCCGTTTTAAAAGATACCACAGCTAAATAATCATAATTATATGAAACACTATTATTAACTCCTAAACTTTTATTAACTTTATTAAAAGCCGCTCTAACCATTCCCACGGTTCTATTAACATTATCCGTTAAAGTCTTAATAATTAAAGTAGAAGCTCCAGGTCCAAATCCTTCATAAATAACTTCGTGGTAGTCTTCTCCTCCCACTCCTTTGGCTTTCTCAATAGCTCGGTTAATAATATCACTAGGGACTTGTTCTTTGCGGGCTTTTTCCACCACTCTTTTTAAAAATATATTACTTTCTAATTCTGGTGTACCTTTTTTTGCCGCTAAATATATTTCTTTAGCATAAGTAGAATAAACTTTTGCTTTCATTGCTCCTGTTTTTTGAATACTTGCTTTTCTAACTTCATAGGCTCTACCCATAAAAATCCCTCCTTAAAAATCTCTAAAATTATAACACTTATCTTTCTATTAGTCTAGTAATAAGTTTTTAATTTCCTAACATAATCATAAATAAAATGCTTTTTTACTTCTTTTTTCTTAACAAATCTTAATATTTTTCTAAAGTTATATATTTTATAATAATTAATACTCTCATGTTCCATTATGTATTCCATTGCTCTAATGGTTGTATCTTTATAACTATCACTTTTAAAAAAGTCTTTTACTCGCTTATACGTTTTTTCATTAACTTTTCGATTTAATTTTCGATAATATTTTTCAGAATGCCTTTTAAATACAAATTTTTCGCCATCATAATTTTTAAGCACTCTAATGGCATCATAATAACCCATTTTAACATTTTCATCTATTCTCTTTGGGTCCAAATCCATTACTTTTCCCAAATTTCTTTTAGATTCAATCACTACTACTTTACTAGAATCATATGGTCTAGAAATACCTATTCCATGCACTTTTACTAAATATACTTTTTGATATCCTTTATTTAAAAGCATATTTACAGGTCCTAAATCATAAAATCCCCCATCTAAATAATAATTATTATCAATTAACTTTTCTCTTTTAAAAAATGGTAAAAATGAACTAGCTAAAATATAATCTTTTATTTTCTCTTTATTCATATCTTCTTTAAATAAATAAAGCGGTTGTAAATCTTTAAATCTTACAGTACATATTCCAAAATCTATTTCACTTTTAAGTAAATCATCAATATTTAAGTAATTATCCAAAACTTCTTTTAATCCTTTAAGCTCAATTCCTTTGTTTCCTAATATTTTAATAATATTAGCTATCGTTAACTTAAAAAAATCTAAATTAACAATTTTTTCATTCACTAATTTTGTAAATTCTTCACTAAATCCAAAAACCTGACCCATGGATAAACTGCGCCAAATCTTGGGTAAATCTTCGCCATGGCCACTTGCGATAACCGCCCCATTTAAGGCTCCAATACTAGTTCCGCATACACCATCAAACTTTATTCCAGCCTCATACATGGCCATATAAACCCCTGCTTGATACGAGCCTCTTACGCCTCCACCTTCTAATGCTAAACCAATCATTTTTCTTTTTTAAACTTCTTTCTTATCATAAATCTTAATTTCAATATTCCTATTACAGGTTTAGCTAATATTCTTGCTCCTAATCTTGTTTTTTTAACACTTCTTTTAAGACGCATATAATAAGAAGCTAATGAATCACTTCGAAAATCCAATATTTCTTCTAATTTATCACTATCTAAATATACCTGACCATAAAAGTTTTTATCAATAAATAAATTTAAAAGATATTTAAAACTTAACCCATATATATTTAAAACATTCATTAAAATATTTCCATATAAATCTTTAAGAGAATCTCCTCCTCCAGCATTAAATACTTTTTTATTTAACTTATCTTGATAACTTAAAGCTCTAACCAACATATAAGCGGCGTCATTATCGGTAATGGCTTCTACATAAGTATCTAATTTCATATTATACATAAAGGACCCACTAGAAGGATTGCATAACACTAAAGGTATTCTTATAATCGTATATTTCTTTAACTTTTTCGTTATTAATTCTTCCGTTTTTATTTTATTATTGCTATAGTAATCTAACTCAGTTAGTTTCGCTTCACTTTTTACACTAGCGGTCTCTACCGGTCCATATATCGTCGCAGAAGAAGCATAAACCAAAAAACAATCAGGATTATAAAAATCAATCGCTTTAATTATATTTTCTGTTCCTTTATATTCCACCATGTAACTTAAATCTTTTTTAATATCTGCTAAAGGAGGCATAACACTAGCTAAATGAATAATATAATCTTGGTCTTTAACTAAGGCGTCTACTAAAACCCTATCATTTATATCTCCATAAATAATATTTATTCTTCGGCGATATCTTTTTAATTTTTTAAAATTATTTTTATTTCTTAAATCTATCGCTGTAATTTCATATTTTCCTTCACTAAGTAAATACTTTATAACTTTTTGGCCTATTGCCCCGGCCGCCCCTGTGACTAAAACCTTTTCCATGTCATACCTCCTATATAAATACTGCTATACCAATAATAATTATCCCCAAAAGTAACCCTAGTATAGTCTCTTTTTTGCTTCTATTATTAACTACTTCTGGTAATAATTCTAACAATAATATATAAATAATCATTCCCAAAGTAAGCGCGGTAACTAAAGCTAATATAATATTGCTAACATTACCCACAATTAAAAATAATAAGCCCCCAACTAAACTAGATAAAGTAAGACTTCCTACCAATAATTTATTATCTTTTAAATCAATTGAACTAAATATATGTGTTCCTAGTGGTATATTATGTAAAGCTATGGAAATTGTCATTAATATTCCTACTTTAAAATCATTAAGAGCCATTCCAAATATCATAAAACCCTCTAATAAATTATGTAATATAAGACTAATAATCGTTAATATTCCAATATGATGAATATGCGATATATGTTCTTTCTTATTTTTTTCATTATCTTTATGTTCATGATGATGGTCCGGTATAAATAAATCTAAAACTTTTAAAATTATAAAACCTAAACAAGCAAATACGCCAATAAAAGCTCCTGCTTCAATTATTTTATAATCTTCCATTAATTCCATTACTTCAGGAAATAAATCTAAAACAATTAAGCCCAACATAACCATAAAAGCTAAGGCCACACTAAAATGATTTAATTTATCTTTATTTTTACATTTATGAGTTATAATTCCCCCAATTAGAAAAAATAATCCAGATATAATAGTTAATATAATCCCATATAATCTATTCATTAACTAATTACCTCCATGATAATTATACCTTTATTTTCTAATTTAATCAACAATTATTAAACTAAAAAGAGGTAGAGCTT
>CANQHB010000050.1 GCA_947623755.1 uncultured Bacilli bacterium
TTAAAAAGATGGGAAACTAAAGTAAATATCTAAACTTTTTTAAATATATTGTTTTTAAAAGTTCTTTAGTGTATAATTAAACTAGAATATATATAGTAGGTGATACTTATGCGAAAATTTGATTTTGAAAAAAATTCTATTGTGGAAATTGTCAATGATATAATTGTTGATGCCATAAAAAAGCGGGCTTCCGACATTCATTTTGACCCTAATCCTGAAAATTTATTAGTCCGTATCCGGATTGATGGCGAACTTCAAGACTATGCTGAAATTCCTAATATCGTCAAGAAAAATCTTATTACTCGTATTAAAATTATAAGTGGCATGAATATCACCGAAACTCGGCTTCCACAAGATGGCGCTATTAAAAATACGATTGATAAGACTGCCCTTGATTTACGGGTTTCATCTCTTCCCACCATCGATGGTGAAAAAATTGTTATTCGTATTCTTGATTATAGTATGAGCCTAGATGGCTTAGAAAATTTAGGATTCTCTGAAAGCAATCTCCAAAAACTTGAAAAAATGATTGCTAATCCTAATGGTTTAATTCTTGTAACCGGGGCAACTGGCACTGGTAAATCGACGACCGTCTACGCCCTTCTTCAAAAACTAAATAAAAAAGAACGCAACATAATTACTGTTGAAGACCCGGTAGAAATGCGGATTGAAAATATTAACCAAGTTCAAGTTCTAAGTGATATTGGCCGAACTTTTAGTTATACTTTACGCAGTATCTTACGTCAAGACCCCGATATCATTATGGTAGGCGAAATAAGAGACGATGAAACGGCGCGGATTGCTATTAGAGCCTCTATTACTGGTCACTTAGTATTATCCACTGTTCATACTAATAATTCTCTTACCACGATTGAAAGACTTTTAGATATGGATGTTGAGCGTTACTTATTAGGAAGTGCCCTAACTGGTATTATTTCGCAAAAACTTGTTAAAAGGCTATGTCCTAAATGTCGAAAGACTAGACCTACTACAGCCTATGAAAAAAAATTAATCAAAAAACATCTCGGCATAAATGTCGATGAAATCTATATTCCTGGTGGGTGTCCATCTTGTCACCATGGTTATCAAGGCCGACTTGCCATTCATGAAGTCTTAACCATTAATGAAGATATTCGCGATGCTATCACTACTAATATGAATCGTAAAGAATTACGAAAACTAGTCTATAATTCCAAAGAAGATATCACGACTATGTTTGAAGATGGCTTACAAAAAGTTATCATGGGCCTAACTACTATTGAAGAAATATTTAAAACCGTCGATATCTCTAGTGATGAAGAATTAAACGTTTAAAAAAGCTATTTCTAGCTTTCTTTTTTTCCTTTAAATAATCTTCCCAAATAACTTACCAATAATATAATTACATATTCAAATACTAAGTATAAAAGCATTATTTTATAAGTAAGTACTAAATTATCTTTAACTATATAAATAATAAAAGGTATTAGCATAATTAGAACTAATAATATTAACTCTATAATATTTTTTTTATAGAAATTTTTACTAATTTTACTCTTTTTATCATAAAAACTATTTACAAATAAATACAAATTCATAACTAAAAATAAGTATTTATCTACAAACTCCATTTTATAAGAAGCAAAATAAATATAGACTCCCACTAAAAACAGTAAATCTAATCTAAATATTTTAAACAAATTCTTTCTTAGATAACTAAAACTAAACTTCCGATAATTATTATTATTAAGATTTCTAATTATACTAACAATAAAGAATAATATCCAGGGAATAAATGTTAAGAAAACAATATATTTATCTAGCATTTTGACACTCCCTTCCATAATTACAACCACAGTAATCTTGACGATATAAATGATATTTTTTACTATATTCTATACTTTTTTTATAGCCATCATTCTTTTTAAAATCTCCATAAATAAATTTAATATTTACTTCCTTTGCTATTTTTTCACCTATTTCATTTATAAGACGACTATTTTTATGGGGACTAACTGTTAAGGTTGTCCCAAAGTATTTATAATTTTCCGTTTTCGCTTTTAAAGCTGTATTTTTAAGTCTTAAATAAAAGCATTTTCCACATCTAGCTCCGCCTTCTTTTTCTTTTTCTAAGCCCTGCGCTATTTCTCTAAAAGCTTCATTATCGTAATCACAATCTAAAAATTCTATTTTTTCCAAATTTTCTAAATTATAAGCTTCAATAAATTTTATTTGCTCTTGCTTTCTTTTTAAGTATTCCTCTTTTGGTTCAATATTCGGATTATAATAATAAACTGTTATTTTAAAATAATCTTTTAAGAAATTTATTACATAGGTTGAACATGGTCCACAACAACTATGCAAAAGTAAAGTCGGTTTATCCTTAAAATCTTTTACTAATTCTAATAAAACTTTTTGATAATTTTTATTCTCCATTATTACCATCTTCCCCTGTATCATCTAAATTTTCCTTATCTTCATTACTACTTTGTTCTGTAAAAGGTGTAAATAAATTATTTTCACTTAAGTAACTATCTAAATATAACGTTCCTTTCTTATTTTGAACAGCACTGGCAATCGAAGCATATATCTCAATATAATTATTTAATCTCTCGATATTTAAAGTATTAACATAAACAATATTAGTATCATTCATTAATAATTTAAACCGATAATTGTCAATTACCACGTCCTCATTTATATCCGGCTCATAAAATATTTCATTAATCATCCCAATTATATCTTTATCAATACTTTTTAAAGCTTTAACAAAATCTTTATATACATCATTAGGTACATAATTAACTAAAGTAGGTATTCCTAAATAAACGTCTTTTTTTTCGACTTCTTTTCCATTACTTAATACTACCTTATCATTATTTCGATTATAAAATAAAGGTTTAGCTTCCGTAATATCAATTATTAATTTACCATTTAATTTTTTAGTTACTTTAACATCTTCGACTAAATCAATTTCTTTAATCGTATCTTCTAATTTTTTGGTATTCGTTTTAAATAATGACGGATAATCCTTTAGACCTGATTTTAAAATTACTTCATTATCCGTAATTAAACTCGTATTTAATATATAAATATTCTTAATTTTAATTGTAAAAAAAGTATATAAAAGCATTATTATTACATAAATAATTAATAATAATAACAACAATGCTTTAAAATTAATCCTAACTTTCTTAACTTTTTTTACCTTTTTATTCATCTTAATTCTTCCAATCAACTATTTCTTGTTCTAAAATTAAATCAATATTATATTTCTCCTTAATCTTATCTTGTATTAATCTTATCAAATTTTTGATATCATTACTAGTCGCAGTCCCGGTATTTACAATAAAGTTGGCATGTTTTTCTGAAACTTTAGCTCCCCCAATTTGCCTTCCTTTAAGTCCAGCCTCCTCAATTAGTCTTCCTGCATGGTCATTTTGCGGATTTCGAAATACAGAACCAGCACTCGGCATATCAAGCGGTTGACTAGCCATTCTTCGCTCACATCTATCCTTTACTAAGGCTAAAGATTCTTCTTTATTTCCGGCTTCTAACTTAAAAGTTCCTTCCAAAACAATTACTTGAGCATCCTTTAAATTAGTATGGCGATATCCATATTGAATTTCTTCCTTTTTTAACGTTTTAATCTCTAAGTTTTTATCTAAAACTTTAACCTTTACTAAATTATCAAACATTTCACTATTATAGGCTCCAGCATTCCCAACAATACTTCCACCAACAGTCCCCGGAATATTTATGGCCCACTCTAAGCCGGTTAAATTATCGTCAATGGTTCTTTTGGCTAACTTTCCCATCATCATTCCGGCCCCACAGGTAACTATTTTATCTTTAATCTCAAAATTATCAATCTCTATTTTTATTACCATCCCCTTAAAGTATTCATCTAAAATAACGTTGGAGCCAGCACCTAAGATAAAATATTGTAGTCCCATCTTTTGACAATACTTCAAGACCTCTCTTAAACTATCTATATCTTTTACTTTCACTAAATACTTTGCTTTGGCATTAATTTTATAAGTATTGAAATTTTTTAAAGTAGCTTCTTCTATTACTTCTACCTTAAGATTATTCATGTAATATCTCCTCTATTTCTTTTACAATAACCTCACTACTATCCGCTTTCCCTAAATTTTTTAAATTCATTTTCATAATATCATATTTTTGTTTATCCGTAAGTATTTCATTAACCATTTGATATAGTTTAGCCCCATCTAAATCTTCTTCTAAAATCATCATTCCGGCATTATTATCCACAATTTCTTTGGCATTATAGTACTGATGATTATTAGCTACATACGGACTAGGCACAAATATCGCCGGTAAACTAAGGGCTAATATCTCACTCATGGTACTAGCCCCCGCTCGGGTAATAATTAAACTAGCACTTTGCATAAGTCCCGCTAAATTATCTAAATAAGGCACTACTTTAATATTACTTTTAAATTTCGTCTCTTTTATAAATTCCTCATAATGGCCTTTCCCAGTAATGTAAAGTACTTGATAATTAGCTTTTCCACTTAAAGTTAAAAAACTTTTTAATTTTTCATTCATGGTACTACTACCTAACGAACCAGCGACCACTATAACCAATTTTTTGTTATCTAAAAGGCCCACATCACTACATTTTATCTTTTTCATTGTTAGTGCTGCTTCTCCACAAGGATTACCTGTAAACACTACTTTTTTAGCTTTAGCAAATTGATTTAAAGTTGATAAAAAAGACACACATACCAAATCCGTATTCTTGGCTAAAGCTTTATTGGTTTTTCCCACCACACTATTTTGTTCATGTAAAAACGTTTTAATTTTTAATTTTTTAGCCGCCTTTAAAACTGGATAAGTAACATACCCTCCAAAGCCTAACACTAAATCTGGTTTAAATTTTTTTAACAACTTAAGACATTTATCATATCCCTTTTTTATTAAGAACACATTCTTAAAATCTCGCATTATATTTTTGGAAAAACCATAAATCTCAATTCCTTCATATCTAATATTTCTTTTAGGAATCAGTTCACTTTCCATTCTATTATGAGTACCTATATATAAAACTTCTAAATTATTATGTTCTTTTTTAAGTCTGTCAATAACCGCAAGAGCAGGATATATATGTCCCCCTGTACCCCCCGCACTAACAACTATACGCATAAACTCTAAACCTCCAATCTAATTATACTAAGAAAATGTTAAAAAAACTATCTTTTTTTATAGTTTTCCTACCAAAAAAGCCCTTTTAATACTTTAAATAACCCCGATATTCCATTAGTCATTACTTCACTTATCCCCTTACTAAGCTTATTTCCTACTTTTGTAACCTTATTAGAATAATCAATTTTATCTTCTTTTAAATAATTTTTAACGTCAACCATCTCTCCATTTTGTAAATCTTCCTCAAATTTTTCCATGGCTTCTTTAGTCATAGTCGCTCTATTGCTTATTTTATTTTCATAATAGCCACTTTTATAAGCAATTGTAATAGCAATATAAACTAAAAATAGGACTGCTAAGACTTTAAAAAATATATTTGTTTTTTTCTTTGGCAAATCCTATTCACCTCTTACCTTCCAAGCAATAACTTTCGCTAAGACTTTTAAAGTTTCATTAACTTCAGCAATGGTGTTTTTTCTTCCCCCAACCTGAATTAACATTACATTTTCGTCCCAATCTTGATTATATACTCCCTGATAACCAGCACCCCCTCGATAACTAATTCCTCTCGAAATACTTTCATCATATTCTTTTAATTTTGTATCTAAACTTTTAATAACTTCCTCGTTTTTAGCATAATTTTCATTATCTGTTCCCAACACCCATAACACTTTGGCATAAGCTTGGGTTCCTTTTTTATAAGTTGTCATCGTATAATCACTATCTGATAGTTGTAAATCAATAAAATATTTCAAAGTTTTATTTTCCCTCTTAGCCTGTTCTAAAAGTATTTTGGAACCTCTATAACTAAGCGAATAATCAATATTATTATCTTTAAGTACTTTAGCAACACTATTTAATTCCACTACTGAATTTATTCCTTCTTTTTTTAAATATTCCTGTAATATTAAACTAGCCTGGGTTATTACTGGATTAATATTATAAGAATTATAGTAGTTATTAGTATATTTATCTGTTTGAAATGTATTATAAATATATACAACTGGGTTTTTTTCAATTACTAAATCTGTAATATTATTTTTACTATTACTTACTTCTTTATTGTCTTTGATGGCAAAACCATAACTATTTTGTTCTAAATAGTCTTTATTATAAAAATATCTATAACTATCCAAAATATTCCCAAAAGCATTGGCCCCTACATAATTTAATACTTTATCTTTATTTGTCTTTTTAAGATAAACATTAACACCTATATTTATCCCTAGCAAAATTAATACTCCAATTATTAATTTAGCTAGTAATATTTTGTATTTTGTAACCTTTACTACTTTTTTAGAGACAAATCTTTTCATAGTCTTCACCAACTATATTATATAAAATAAATATTAAAAAATTTGTCACATTAAAAAAGTAATAATTATTTTTTATTACTTTTATAGTTTTTCAATTTCTTTTTTGCTTAAGCCAGTAGCTTTCATTATATCATCAACCGATATTTCTA
>CANQHB010000051.1 GCA_947623755.1 uncultured Bacilli bacterium
TAAAGAAAAAGTAGTATATTTATTATACTACATGATTTTATGGTTATATATTTCTATTTTTTATCTTTTGCTTTTAAATATTTTGCCACTATTTTTTTTCTTTCAATATCTGTTGTTGATTTTCCTATTATACAATCATAAAGTTTTTGCTTTATTTCATCAGTTAATGGCATACCTTCTTGGGCCATAGCGCCGTCAACTTTTCTGATTTTTTCTTGTATCTCTTTTTTACTTATTTTTTTATTAGTGTTCATTTAAATAGCTTTCTATCATATTTATTTTTGCTTAGCTTTTTTCTTTAACTCTTTATGTAAGGCTTTAGCTTCTTTGGCATGTTCATAACCAATTAAGACATTTTTATTTCTTTTAGAGATAGTACTTAAAATAGCCGTTAAGGTTTGATTTTCTTTTTTACTAAAACTATTTATAGTTGCAATTGTTTCATATTTACCTAAGTTATTCATGATAATAAGACTTTTAAAAGTAATTAGACCTTTGGTCTTTAAAATACTATCATAAGCCCAAATAATGTCTTGATAATTAATAATTTTAATTTGATTTTTTAAAGATAAGATATAATTTTTGGTTAAGAATAGTTTTAGTTTAGGATATTTAATCGTCGTATCGCTTTCAATTTCTTTTTCGATATTGGCAATATCATTTTCATTTAATTTCTTTAATTGAATATTAATTTTTATTTTTATAATTAGGCCAGTGATTATGAAAATTATTCCAATAACAGAGGCTAGAATAGCCGATAAATCAAGATAGAAAGTGTAGGCAGGCTCATAATTAGTATCAATATATATTCCTCCATAGATACCTAAAAATAATTCATCAGTTAAATCATTATTAGGGGATTCATCATTATTATAAGCATTCATAATAATATTTTTTATATCACTATAAATAGGCTTAGAAATACCATAAATCCGGTAGGGGATAGTTTTACTATTTTTTATTTCTTCATATAAATCATTACTTAACGTAGCTAAATAAGAGTACTGTCCATCATTTACAATATAAATACTTAAGCCTTTAGTAGTTTTGGAGGTAGCGACTAAAGTATCAATACTTTTAATATCTAAATAAGTTTCAGTATCGGTAGTATTTTCCTTAATAAGGTCATTTAAATAAATACTTCCTTCTTTTCTTTTTTCTTCAAGATGGTAAGTTACAAATAAAAGACTAATACTTATTATAAGAAAAATAAAACCAACTAAAAGAAAATATAAATATCTATTAAGAATTTTAGTTATTTTTTTATGTTTAAATTTCATAGTAATACTCCTTTTCTTAATATGTATTATAACATAAAATTAGATATTTGTCTTAAAGTAATGGAAATTGGTTTAAAAAGATATTGCTTTCTAATATAAAAATATGTTAAAATTATATAGGATATAATTTTATTATATATAACATTTTGGTGTTTTTTAAAAGAAAGGATATCTTATGTTATATGTAAAGGAAACGAGAGGGGATATTTTCAAAATAATTGGAGCGAATGTGAGATATTATAGGGGATTATATAATCTTAATAATCCTAGTAATAGAATATCTCAAGCTAAACTTGCGAGTATGTGTAATGTTTCAACTGGGTTAATTGGTTCTTTAGAAACAGGTAAAGTTTTAGGAATTAGTATTCCAGTTTTATATAATATTTCACAAATACTAGGAGTTAGTATCGAAAAATTTTTTGAAGAACGTCCTTAAATCGTAAAAAAACAGGTACTTATTTAGTATCTGTTTTTCTAATTATTATTTCATTAGGTTTAGTATATAAAAATTTTTCTTTAGCATAACGTTCAACATATTCAGGATTTTTTAATTTTTCCACTTCGGCTTTTAAAGATTCTTCAGTGTTAAGAAGGCTTACATATTCTTGTTCTAAAGTTTCTTTTTCTTTTTTGTTAGCCATGATTTTTAACCAATCTGGAAAGATATTAATGCACATGAAAGTTATGATAAAGATAAAAAGCACTATAAATAAAGTAACTCTTCTTTTTTCTTGTTTGGTAACTTTGGCCACTTATATCACCCCTATTTTGATTAAAGTATATCATTTCTTTTTAAATTTGGCAAGAGAAAGGGGAAATTTGACATTTTTTAACATTTTATTTAGGTATTTAGAAGAAGTTAAATAGCCTAAAATACCCATTAGAAGAAAATAGATATGAAAAGCTCCATTATTTAATTTATATAAAATTATTAAATAAATTAAAACGATATTATATGTAAATAAAATCGTAATAATACTTCGAAAGAGACGTTTTTTAGATTTAATAATATAATTGTTTAATTTCGATAAAAAATAAAAGATAAGGCCATAAAAGTAAGAAAATAAAAGGACTATAATTTGAGTTTTAGCGTCCATTATTTAAATAGTTTAGAAAGAAGACTTTCTTCTTTAGGTTTTTCTTTGTTATCTAGATAGTTAAAACTATTTATTTTACCTTTTATTTTAACATTACCATCATGAGTATCAAGACGCATAATTTCTAAATTACTACCTTTAATTAAAATAAAACCCATATTACTTTCTAATAAAAATTCTTCACTATCAAAACTAGTTATTTTTTTAATACCAGTTAGAGATATTTCACGACGGTCAATTAATTTTAATTCATGATTACCATAAGTTATACTTTCTTCTTTATTTTCCATAAATTTTCTCCTTAATAAATAAATATGCGAAAGAACAAAAATTATGAAATAAAAAAACTTGCTTAGGGCAAGTTTATTCAGCTTTTTCGTATTCTTTTAAAATAGCGTCTTCAAACATTTTGCGTACATCTGGATTTATGGGGTGAGCTATATCTCTATATCCACCAGTAGCAGTTTTTCTACTAGGCATAGCTATAAATAGACCACTATCTCCTTCGATAATACGAATATCGTGAATTGCAAAAGAATCATCAATTAGAACGGAAGCTATTCCTTTCATTCTTGAGCCTTCTTTTTCAATTTTACGTACGCTTACTGATGTAATTTGCATAAGTATTCTTTTCCCTTCTAAAGTTATTAAAACTTAATTATATTTTATAGCAAAATTTAAGAAATAGCAAGTATTTACTCATATTTTATTTTAATCTCGCCTGTAATTAAATCACGATAGGTAAAACTTTTTTCATATTCGGGGCTAGATATAGTAAAAAGATTGGGATAAATAGCATTAATACGACCAGTGTAAATGTTAGTTTTATTACGCATACCAAATACTTTTATTTTAACAGGACAGTTTAGGTGACTGGCTATTTCTTTGCGGACATTATCAATATTCAAAAATTACCTCCTATCTGGGATAACCAACATACATAAGGCCATTACATTTAATTCCACCCATACCATCAACACCATATTTAGTTTTAGTTAAAAGTTCAATTAAATTTATTTCTTTATTGCGTTCAGTTAAGGCTAATTCACTAGCAATTATAGCAGGGTCTAAAGCATGAATATTAACTCTTTTGGGAGAAGAAGCAAAATTAGCTCCGGCTTTAATTAATTCTTCATAGTTAGATTGACAAGCCCCGGCAATAATGATTAGTTTTTCATGAGATTTTTCATATTTACGAGCAACTTTAACAGCTTTAATAAAGTTAGAAGTATTACGATAGTTTTTTAAGTTAGTTTTATCACCTTTTTTAGAGTAATAAGCGTCATGGCCAGTAATAATTACAATATCAGGTTTATATTCTTCTAACATGGGTAAAATAGTTTCAAAAATGTGTTCTTCACTTACTTTTTTACCAATTGCGTAAATACCTTTTTGTTTGTAATAAGTAAGACATTTTGTTAAATAATCTTTATCACCATCAATATGAAGAATACGACCAGGGACATAAAAGTATTCAGTACGGTCTAATTTGGGAGTATCAGGTGTTTCTTCAGGTAGTTCTATTTTTTCTTCTTCGATATATTTCATTAAATCTTCTAAAGGAGCGTCAGCGAATAAACGAACTTCTACACCTTTTAAATAATAAGTATCATTTTTAATGTTGGTTATTTTAAATACTGTGTCATGGTTATAAGAGATACGAGTTACTAAATCGCCTCTTTTAAGTTCCATATTATCACCATTAAAATATATGTATTTATAAATTTTTTATGCAAGAAAAAAGTAGAGGTTTAACTCTACAATATTTATTATTCTGTGACTATGTATGGATTAGTTCTTGTTCCTTTTGGTTGATCTGAACTTGTGAAAGTGAACTTTGTATCAGCCTTCAGATTAATTACTGGACGCACACCACGGCCAGTGCCGCCCACGGTGCGGTTGTTGAGGTAGCCATTATTAGCCACATCGAACACGCGAGCACTACTGCCGTTAAAGTGATACGGAGACATTGTCCAATAGTACGTTCCAGAGTTTAGCCAATATCCAGAGTTTGCTTGACCTCCGAATCCTCCAGCTAATATTACTTCATCTACCGTTATTTGTCCTACGGGATAATCTAAGGCTTTATTTCCTCTTTTAGCATGATTCTTCCACGTATAGTAATCTCTTTTATAATCTGTATTTTCTTCAAAATTTTCTTTCTCACTGCTACATCTTAAATTTGCATAATTTACATCACTTCTCCAACTTCCTGTTGTCGTTAATGTATTATACCACCCTTTATATGCTGTTACTACTGTTCCAGTCCCTCTGTCTGTTTCTCCTTCACTTGTCCACCATTCACCTTTAGTGCTGCTAATCTGTCTATTATTGCAAAATCCTGCATTTTCATCGATATGATTTAATTGTGTTGTTTCGTTCAAATTAGTAGTATTACTAAACCAAGTATTTGTTTGAGTTGCTATATTACTTGCGGTTGTATTGGAATGAGTTTTACTAAAATCTTTACCTCCAGTTGTTCCATAATAGTATCCTACATATGTATTATCATTATACGTTGGATGATATGCAATACTATTTAAAGCATTTGCACCATTCCCTGTTGGTGATGTACCTTCTCCAGCATAAATTAATCTTATAGTTCCATCTCCATTTATTCGGATGATTCGCCACCAAATATCCTTTGAGCCATTTTTAATTTTTCCAAACTTTACCCAGTTATTAGTTACAGTTCCACGGAATATATAGCTTTTTCCATCATCATCTTCTGTTTCATATAATCCATTTTGTTGCATATTTATTCCATTTCCACCACAATTAGCACTACTTTCTTCGCATGATGGTCCTGTTACGGATTCTCCTAAGGTTCCATTTTTAGTTAAGTTCAAACTTGCTAGAGTATTTTCCCCATTAGGCTTATAAAAATATAAATGACATTTAGTTCCTTTTTTGGCGTAAGGAGTTACATTTAATATTCCATTTTCATAAGTTAAGTTTATATTATTGTCTGTTTTATCTTGGTTTTGTTCATCTTTAGTTGTGCAATAACTAGTATCTAATAATTTATAATTTCTAGTTGGCATAGTTTCACTTGGGTTATTATCTATTTTAATTTCTACTACTTCAAAGTCAACTAAGCTATAATTGACTGTTCCATTAGCTAGTTCAATACTTTGGGTACTTCGGTAGGCGCCCAGGGATGTTGCTAAAACTATAGTGGCAATTATAGCAATTAGGATAATTAATCCTATAATAAGATACTTCTTGTTATCTTTCTTTAAAGTTTCAAAATGCATGATTATCTTCTCCTTATTCCTTTGTACATTATACAGTAATTTGATTATCTTTTCATTATATTCGACAAAACATAGCAAAATCTAGTATATTTTTATCTTATATATTTATAATATACAATATTATTAAAGAAAAATCAATATTTTTTAAAAAAGAAAAATAGCTGTTAAGCTATTTTAAATTATTAGATAGGGCTATAAATATTTCTAAGGAAAGTTCTTCGGCCCGAATATTGGGTGGTAAATTATATTTAGTTAAAACTTCCATAATTTTAGACCAATCATAGTTATGTAAATTGTTTTTTAAAGTCTTTCTTTTCATTTTAAAAGAATCTTCAACTAGTTTAAAAAATAAGTTTTCGTCTTTTAAATGATAATTTTTAGTTTTTGTAGTAAAGTTTATAACCGCACTATCGACTTTAGGGATAGGATTAAAACAAGTATTTTTAACGTCAAATAAATAATTAATATTAAAATAATAATTTAAGTAAACAGTGATAGAAGAATAGTCTTTGGAGTTAGGCTTAGCTGAAAACCGCTTGGCAACTTCTTTTTGAACAAGTAAAGTCATACTTTGAAGTTTTGGTAAGTTTAAGACATGTTTAATAATGGGTGTAGTTATGTAGTAGGGGATATTAGCAATAATATAGATATTTTCATAGTTAAGGTTTTTAATATCCTCAGAAATATTAGACTTAAGAAAGTCTTGATAGATTATTTTAGTTTTATTATCTTCATATTTAGTTAGAAATTCATGCATACGATTATCTATTTCATAACAGATAAGATAACTATTCTTAGCTTTTAAATATTTAGTTAAGGCGCCCATTCCAGGGCCGATTTCGATGATTAAATCTTCTTGGTTAGTGGTAATAGAATTAGCAATGTTTTTTAGAATAGTCTCGTCTTGTAAAAAGTTTTGACCAAGACTTTTTTTAGCTTTTAGTTCCATGATTAAGCTCCTTTTT
>CANQHB010000052.1 GCA_947623755.1 uncultured Bacilli bacterium
CTTGATTCAGTATTATATAATTTCATAGTATTTCCTCCTATTTATATTATATTATAAAGTTGGGCTCTTGAAAAGAGGAACTTTGCTTTAGAAAGAAAATTTCTAGCTTAAATTTTAAAAAAAGGCTAATTTTTAATTCCTTCTTTCTTAAAAGAAGTTTTTTAGTATAATATTTTGGGATATTATGGTAAAATAATTAAAGAATAGGATTTGATATTATGCGAGTTGAGAAAAAAACTTTAGTTTTTAGTGCCATAGTAAATTTTTTAGTCGCACTTGTTAAGATTATTGGGGGAAATATATTCGGTTTTATATCTTTAATTGCAGATGGATTTTATACAGTAAGTGATTTTATTACGGATATATTAGCTATTGCAGGAGCACAAATTGGTAAGAGAAGACCAAATAAAAGACACCCTTTGGGATATGGTAATTTTGAATATGTAATGCAAATGATTATGGGATTTATGATTATGCTGGTAGGAATTGTGGTTATATTCATGAGTTTTAATATTACATATGTTAAACCAGATTGGTTGGTTATATTAGTGATTTTACTCGTAGTTGTCTTAAAAATTTATAGTTCAAAAATGTTACTGCAAGTGGGTAAGAAAATTAATAGTAGTATGCTTATTACTTCTAGTAAAGAATCATTTTTAGACGCCTTATCTTCTAGTATTTTAATTGTAGTTATTATTGCTAGTTATTTTTATAATAAAGCGGATATGATAGGAAGTATTTTTATAGGCTTATTAATTATTTATCAAGCTTTTAAAATTATTAGTCAAAATGGCGTGTTACTAATTGGGGAAAATGTGAAAGACGCTAAAATTGAAGAGGCTTTAAATAAAATATTTAGAAAATATAAAAAGATAAAATTATTGGATTACGTTTTAATTAAACATGGGTCTTATTATCAACTTATTTTAAATATTAACTTAAATAAAGATTACACAGTTAAAAGTTTAATTAAAGCGGAACTTAATATTAAAAAAGAAATTATGAGTAAAAGATTAGGCATTAAATTTATTGACTTTGATATCGATAGTAAAATTAGAAATTAAATTTTTATAAAGAGTTTAAATCTTCTTTAGTTAAAGTTTTAGGTTGTTCATTTATGATTAAACTAGAGGTAGTAAGAAGGAGGCATGCAATAGATACAGCATTTTTTAGACTAGCAATGACTATCTTAGTGGAATCCAATATGCTTGTATTTTTGATATTTTCATAAGAATCTTCTTTTACATTATAAAGAATTTTAAAACCAGAATGAGCGATTTTAGTCATAATTGTTTGATAATCTAGACCACCATTAATGAGGATTTGGTTTAAAGGAGCTTTTAAGGCTTCTTTTAATATGCCTGTTGCGGCATTTTTATCATCTAAAGTCATGCTTAATTTATATAAAACTAGACCACTTCCGGGTAAAAGTCCTTCTTCAGTATTTTTAAGAGCACATATGGCATCTTCATAGCGCATCTTTTTTTCTCTTAGTTCAGTTGTAGTTGGAGCACCGATATTTATGGTAATAAAGCCTTTAGTAAGCATGCCATATCTAGGAGAATTTGGAGAAACTTTTGAAGATTTTAAATAAGTGGTAATTTTACTAGATAAAGAAAAATGGAAGATAGTGTTTTCGTTATTAATTATAATTTTTGATACTGTGCCAAGATTATGAGGGGTAAAATCATTCGTTATTTTAGTATTACTAATTACTTCGAGGTCTTTTAAAATGTTTAATTCTTCTAAGCCATAACCGGGATTTTTTAAAAGAATAATATTATTTTCGTGACTTAAATATCGTTCTAACATTTCATTTAGAAAATAATCGTCATAGTCTTTGGCAAGAATAATTAAAGCTTTGTTTTCCGTTGCAAGAAAATTTAGAATAGAGCTTAATTCTTCACTAGTGTTAATAATATTATTAGTTATAAGGATATAGGGATTATCAAAGATAAGAGAAGGAGAAGAATTTAAGAAATACGGTGAAGCTAAAATAGTATCAATTAAATAACCGGTAGTATGGGTAACGTTTGTTATTTCCTCTGAACTTTCCTTTAAATAAATGTTATTTGGGCCAACCTCGAGGCACGCGTCGGCAAGTATTTGACCTATTTGGGTATCTCCAGAAGAGACCGTAGCAAGTAATTTTAAATCAGCATTAGAAACAGGCCGACTTTCTTTTTTTATTGCCTCAATAATTGTATTTAATTCTTTATTTATTTGTTCTTTTAAAATAATAGGACTATAACCTTTGGCAATTAATTCGGCACCAGCATTATAAAGGGCTTCTAGTAAAACTAAAGTCGTGGTGGTGCCATCACCAACATTATCGTTTGTGGTAATAGAGGCTTCTTTCGCTAATTCCAAGATGGTATTAATTAAAGAGTCATCACTTTCAATGTTAGAAGCGATAGTAACCCCATCATTAGTAATAAAGGGACTAAAATCTGAGTGGTCAATTATTACATTTTGGCCTTTGGGTCCTAAGGTGGTTTTTACAGTGCCACATAAAAGCGTAATTGCTTCTTTTATTTTTTGGGGTAAATTTTCACTAATTACTTTTTTCATTTTGATTCCTCATTTCTATAATGTTTGACCAATATTTTTTGGGCATAAAATTCATTTGGCAACGGATATTTTTTCTTTCTTTAATTCCGATAGTATCATAAAAAGCACACCATAAATCTTCATAGGTGGTTGAAGTGCTTTGAAGATTTAATTGGAGATTTTTTTCATTTATTAGATAAATATTCTTTTTATCATAAATACTTAATAAGTGATGGTTTTCATCGTGAATAATCCAATATTCATTAGGAAGGCGCTTTTTAAAATGATTAGCTAAAATTATTAAGACATTATTGGTGGGATTAACTTTGGCATATAAAACTTTATTAGTTAACTCGGTAAATCTGATAAAGCCTTTTAATTTGTGGGCTTCATTTTGAACATAATGAGAGATTTTTAGAGAAGCGCTTACACATTTTAAATTGCGCATGTTTAGTAATTGGTGGCGATATTTTTGCAGATTTAAGTAAAAATAATATATAATTAATTCTTTATTAGTATCGGAAGATAAATAAACATAATACATAATTTTTAGAGGATAGGAATAGTTTTCTTTTAAATAAGCAATAATTTTAGGATTATTTTTTAAATTTAAAGTAATATTTTCTTCAAATAAATTAGGCGAATAATTAGAGGTTTTAATATTGGTCGGGGTAACATGGTATTGGGTTAAATAAGCAATTAAGGTTAAAAGATTTAAGAAAGTATCTTCGTAAATATAAATTTTATTCATGAAATAAGCTCAACTGAGTTAAATTAGAGTTATGAATTTGGGGATTTTCTAAGATTAAATTACTTTCTATAAAATCTTTTTTAAAGAGAGACTTATCTAAACAATAACGATTATTACAAGTGATAAAGTATTTGGCTCTTTTTAAGACGACGCCCATTTTTTTTAAATCATTAAAGGTAATTTTAAAATAAGCTCGAGATTTGATAATTCTTTTTGCCGATGTTACACCTATACCGGGGACTTTTAATAGTTCATAATAATTAGCTGTGTTTATTTCTTTGGGAAATTCTGCTAAATGACGGAGGGCATAATCTGCTTTAGGGTCAAGCAAAAGATTAAAATTAGGGTTATCAGGACTTAAAATATCATTTACCGTAAAACCATAATAACGAAGAAGCCAGTCGGCTTGATAAAGACGGTTCTCTCTTTTTAAAGGAGGCGTTTGGAGGGTGGGTAATAATTTATCATGATTAACTGGAATATAGGCCGAATAAAATACTCTTTTTAAGTTATAAGATTTATAAAGGCTTTCGCTTTTTGCCATGATATCTAAATCGGTTTCTTTAGTAGCACCAATAATCATTTGGGTACTTTGACCGGCCGGAACATAATATTTGCTGTGATTATTTTTAACATAGGCCATAATTTTGGTTACAGCATTATCGTTTTTATTAGGGGCTAAAAGTTTTAGACTAGCAGAGGTAGGAAGTTCAATATTGGCACTTAAACGGTCCACTAGCTTGCCGAGCTTTTTTAGTAAGGGTTCGCTAGCGCCAGGTATAGCTTTAGCATGAATATAACCATTAAAGTGATATTTGGTCCTTAGTAAAGTTATAGTTTTTATCATTAATTCCATGGTATAGTCAGGACTTTTTATGATACCCGAACTAAGAAATAAACCTTCAATGTAGTTACGACGATAAAAATTAATCGTGATAGCACAAATTTCTTCAGGAGTAAAAATCGCGCGTTTTATATTATTACTTTTACGATTTAAACAATATTTACAATCATAGATACAACAATTGGTCATAAGGATTTTTAATAAGGAAATACAACGGCCATCACTAGCAAATGAATGGCATATTCCACTATAAGAAGCGTTGCCTAGCCCACCGGTATTTTTTCTGGTACTTCCACTAGAAGAACAGGAAGCGTCGTATTTGGCACTATCAGCTAGAATAGTTAATTTTTCTTTTAATGTCATAATAATCACCTATAATCATTATAGCAACAATTGTACGTTTTGTAAACAAATATTCGCTTAATTTGATTAACAATTTTTGGAAATTATGACATAATAAAAATCTACCATTTTTGGTTGGTAGATTTATTTAGCAAACTAACAATTATCTTAAATATAATACTAAGGAAATAATAAAGAATAAAATACCTAAAACTAAAGTAAGACGGCTGATAAATAATTCAAAACCTCTTTCTTTCATATTTTGGAATAAGGCTTCATTTCCACCAGTAATAATTTGGCCAGCGTCACTAGCTTTATTGCCTTGAAGTAAGACAATGGCTATCATTAAAACTGAGATTACTAATAAAATTGTTTCTAACATATATATCATTCCTTTTTTGTTTACGTACGATATTATATCATAAAATTGGGGGATTGTACAACATTTTTTTAATATCCGAATAATTGAACCCAATAATAGGTACCATTTAAGTTATACATTCCAATTCCAATGGTTTGATATCCAGAATCAATCATATTTTGATAATGGCCAGGAGAAGCTTTCCATCCTTCAGATACGGATTTAGCAGTACTATACATACCACCCCAGCCATAAGCAATATTTTCAGCAAAGGCTTTATTAGGTGATACAGTAAAACAAGAGGTGCCATCAGGTCTCGTATGAGAAAATTTTTCAGACCAAGCCATTTCAGTTGCTCGAACATTAGCCGCGATTATTAAGTCATTATCTAAAACTAGAGGACTAGCTCCGACTTCCGCACGGTATTCATTAACATATTTTAAAACTTCATTTATTTGGGCGGAATATTTCTTAGCATTAGAAGTAGCTTCAGGAGTTAATTCCGCAGTTGTAGCTTTAAAGGTTGATTTATCATAGCTAGTCTTTTTAGTTTTCCGGGATATTTCTGTTTTGGTGCCATCACTATTTACTTTATAAGTTACGGTTTCAGTAGTAGTTATTTTAACCCCATATTTATAAGAAATGCTAGCGACATCTTCGGTGGTGGTAGAACTAGAAGAAGTTGGATTTTCAGTTTTAGAAGAATTATTTTTAGCCTTTATAGTTAGTTTAGTTTTAGCATTGGTGGTGTTTTCACTACTATCTTTAGCAGTTATTTCAATATCATAAGTACCTGTTTTGGTATATTTTGCCATTTCTTCTTTGGTAAAACTAAGAACACAATCTTCATTACTATTGTCGGTACAGCTAGTAATAAAAGATTTAATAGTATATTTACTTCCTTCAGTAATGGTTACTTCTTTTAATTTTAACTCGGGTTTTTCAGTATCAAGAACTTTAAAAGTAGTTTCATATGTTTCATCGTTAATTTTAATGGTTACTTTATAAGTTCCAACTTTAGTTAAGGTTTCTTCTTGATATTCTTTATCTTCAAGATAAATAGTTAAAGTTCCTTCCGCGTTTTCAGTTACAAAATCTTGGACAGTAGGAATATTAGCATTTAAGGAAAAAGTTAAATCTTCTTTTAAAGATATTTCATCTTCTTTGGTTGATTCTTCTTTTTTGGTTTCTGTTTTTTCAGGTTCTTTTGGTTTGCTATCTTTATTACTTAGAGTAACACCTATTATTATTCCTAAAGTAACAACCGTTACTATTAGAGCTATAAATAAAATTATTTTCTTTTTCTTAGACATATAAATACCTTCTTTATTAGTAATAGTATATCATATGAATAAAAATTTGGCTATATGTTAGTTGAGATAATGGTTATATTTATTTTGTTATATCTTATGTTGTGTGCAAATTAAAAGAACTATTTTCTAGTCCTTTGGTGGTGCTATTTCGAATATTATTTCCTGTCTCAATTGATGGTCCGTTATTATATCTTTCCACTCCTCGATATAGTCTATTGTTTGTTGTACTTGTTCCTCTGTTTCCACTGCCTGTAACACTCCTGCTACTGTATACTTGTTCATCCCAGTTTCTATCATTAATTGAATAAGTTGAATTTCTTTTTCCGTCATTATAAGTTCCTTCCTCATCATTAAGATACCATCTATTTTAATTAGTGTCAACATATTACAAAATTAAATAAATTTATATGTCAATTTTTGAATATTATTAGTAATA
>CANQHB010000053.1 GCA_947623755.1 uncultured Bacilli bacterium
CCATCCATATCCGCGGTATAAACAAAAAAGTAATTATCTTGTAATTTTTTAATGGCATTATTAATATTACTTACTAGCACTATTTTAACATTATTTATTGCTCCAGCACTCACCTTTACCACTGTATCTGTAACGCGAATGCTTCTATCTTTAGGAATAACTATACTTTTAATGCCGGCACATTCACAAGTTCTAATAATTGCTCCCAAATTATGCGGGTCTTCTAAATGGTCTAAAACTACCACAAAATCTTCCTCTAATACTTCGTCTAAATCATGGTATTCATAATCATCAATATCTAAAACTATTCCCTGATGATTTTCTTTAACCATTTTATCCAACCTAAAACCAGGCACAAATTCATATTTAATTTTATTATTTTTAAGATAATCTATAATTGTTTGCTCTTTAAAATTTTCTTTTAAATAAACTTTATGTATTTTCTTTATAGGTGTTTCTTTTAATACATTTCTTCCACATACTAACATGTCCCAATCACCACCGATAGTATAACAAAAAAGTTAACTTTTGTAAAGAACCGAAAAAAAATAGAACTTTTATTTCATTCTATTTTCCCTTTAAAATTTATTTACTATATCTTTAAATTCTTGCCCTCGGTCTTCAAATTTAGCATATTGGTCCCAAGAAGCCGAACCAGGACTTAATAACACAATATCATTTTCTTTAACTTGTTTTTTAATACTTGCTAAAGCTTCCTTCAAAAACTCATATTCTTCATAATCTATCTCATTTTTTTGGGCAAAACTTCCTATTCTTCCTCTAACTTCTCCAATAGCGTATATTTTCTTAATCCGATTTTTATAAGGTATTAATTCTTCAAATTCTTGATTTCGGTCCATTCCTCCTAAAATCAAATGAATATTACTTGCAAAACTTTTAAGCGCTGTTACGGTCGCCGTCGGATTAGTTGATTTGGAATCATTATAATATTTTACTTTATCACATTCTCTTACAAACTCAATTCTATGCTCTACACCTTTAAATTCTTTTAAAACTTCTCTAGCATATTTAAAATCAACCTTTAAAATATCCATAAGTACTAACATTGTTAAGATATTTTCATAGTTATGTTCACCCTTTAAGATTATATCTTTAGTATCTATTACTAACTTATTATTAACATATATCCCATTATCTTTAATATAATTTATTTCATCATTAAAATAATATTTAGAAGATTTAATATCTTGTGTTAAAGTATAGGCATCAATACTTTTTTTATTAATAATCGCTATATCTTTATTGGTATGATGATTAAATATTTTCTTTTTTGTCTTTTGATAAGCCTCATATGAACCATGATAATCCAAATGGGTTGGGCAAATATTTGTAAGAATACTTATATCCGTTTTAAAATCTTTAAAATCAATCAATTGATGGTCAGATATTTCTAGTAATACGATATCTTTTGGCTCTACTTCTTTTACAATTTGTGATAAAGGAGTTCCAATATTTCCCCCTAATTTAACACTTATTCCCGCTTTTTTTAATACTTCATAAACTAGAGTTGTCGTAGTAGTTTTTCCATTAGAACCGGTAATTCCAATTATTTTTACTTCTTTTGGTAAATAATGATAGGCTACTTCCATTTCATTTACAATGGGAATCTTTAAATTTCGGGCTTTTTCTACACAAGGATGGTATGGAAATACCGCCGGATTTTTAATTAAAACGTCAAAGCTCTCATCCAAAATACTTTCAGGTTCACTTGATTTTATAAATTTAATTCCTAATTTTTCTAATTCGGCTAATTTATCTTTATCCTGCTCTTTTTGGTCTGTTATTACTATTTCTTTATTATCTTTAACTAAAAGCTTCGCTACTTCATAACCACTTCTAGCCATTCCTAAAATAAATATTTTCTTATTTTCTAACATGTAAATCACCTAAATTAATTATATTCTAAATAATTAAAAAAAGCAATTATCTTGCTTGTTTTAATTGTATATCCTGAAAATAATTAGTAAACAACTCGATAATTTCTTCTTTCGTATAATGATATTCTAGCGTATCTTCATTAAGTAGGCCATAATATTCTAAAACGTCTTTAAAATATACAACATTATCTACTAAGTTAATATCTATGGCGTCTTGATAGTCCATTTCCATATCAAGCGAAAACAATAATTTATCATATATTGTTCCATCTACCACTTTTTCATATTTAAATAAATAACATTGTTTTAAGGGAACCATTCGATTATTCCAACTAATTAAGTAGTTAGGTTCAATATAGACTTTATCATCTTTAATTTTAATATCACTTTCTTTTTCTTGTTCTCTAATATAATTCTTTAAATAATCTTGATTAGCTACTCGTTCTAAATTTAACTGATAAATATTGCCTAAATCCTGAATGTATTCTCTTAATTTTATTGGTTCTGACTCTCGCTTATAATTAGTCATTGACTCCCAAATAATATCTTTCCCCTTATAAATTACATAACCAACATTTCCTAATTCATCACTCCTTATGGCAATATCTAAACTAGGAATATAGTATTCGCCTAGATATTCTTCATTTACTACTATAAACATTGGCATATAATCATAAGCATTTAAAACGTCCCGATAATAGTCATAAGTAAAGTTTTCCCAATATTCCGGTGTTCCTATCATTGAAAAATATTTTACACTCGATAATTTAATATTCCGATACATATTATGTGCGGCAATACTAACTCCTTTTCCGTTAAAGTCTTCTAACTTACCATCCAAAGTTATTGTTTTAACTCCATCATTCGTATTTATTGCCGGATATATTCCATCTTCATCGGTAACTAAACTACTAATATTTTGATATTTGCCAATTTTAGCTTCTATTTCTTCCGGCGTTATAATATAGGAATAACCATCTTTTTCTAATATTTCATTATATTTTCTTAAATACTTATAGAAAATATCTTCATTTTTAGTAAATTGTAATATCTCTAAAAAGCTTACTAAAGGATAATAATAGTCATCTTTATAATCATCAATATTTTTAACACATATTTTAAATAATTCATCTAACAAATATTCTGAATCATCATAATAAATAGGTGTTCCTAAACTAACTTTCGTTCTTTTCATGGCGTCTATTGTATTAATAACATAATTTATATCTACGTCACTATATTTATTCTCTAGTTTTTTAATTAAGCCTTCAATTCCCAAACTATTATAGTCTTTAATATCAAAATTAACACTCGTTAAAAGATAATTTAAGACCACTTTTTCTTCTTGATAACTAAAATCTTTAACATACATATTCGTTACTATTGAATTCATCGCTTCATCTAAAGAATTTCCTAAATTCGGCCACCGATAATAAACATTACCATTATAATTATAATAAAATAGCTGCATAGCATGCCCCATTTCATGAGCAATAGTATCAACACTAGCCCCTCTTCTTATGCATATTTCATTATTTAAAACGTCATAATAGCCATTAACATAACCAACCTTTAATAATTTACTATCTTCTAGCTCTTTTACTTTTAAGGTTTTAATATTTTCTTTAAATACTCGAAAATCATAGTCATAACTAGCAACCGTAGAAACTAAACTACTTGCAATATCTTTGTATCCCTGCTCTAAATCTGATTCTAAAATTGCTTGCAACATTTCTTCTTCGCTTACTTTTTTTATTCCCATAATATTTTCTAAATCTTTTATATTTTCTACTTTTATTAAATTTACTTGTGGTGTAATTGTTACCACTACTTCTTCTTGGTTTTTAGTTAATTGCTGTTTTACCACAAAATTAGAAATAACCCCTACACATACAATATCTATTGCCAGTAATAATGCTGCGACTCTTGTTTTTTCCTTAAAAAAGTATTCTGGTACTTTATAACTAATAAAATTTTGAGCATTATTATAAATATTATTTAACACTAAAAAATCTTCATATTCGGGATAGACATACTCCATTTCATCATTTATTTCTAAAAAAGCTTTTCTTCCTACCTCATCCATAAAAATCATAAAGTTTTTGTTATTTAACTTAACTTTAAACAATTTTTTATATTTTATTTCCATCCATGTTTCACCACACCATAATTATAAATCATTGCATTAAAAAAAGCAATTAGCTTGCTTTAATTAAATTAACATAGTAATTAACGTCATTATGCCAATTTGGATTTTCGGCATACTTTCTGTTTATCGCTTCCGGTGTTGTTAATCCTTTACTAAAATAATTCTTGGATAGGTTACTTATAAAAGCATTAAGACCTAATTCTAAAGTATCAAACTTCGCATAAGCACCACATCCACGACCCTTCATACCTCCAACGTTGTTACATTTTCTAACTAAAGTACTACAATTCCATTTACATCCTGTTTCCACTAAAATAATTGAAGAGGCAATAACCGGGTCCACCTTATTTTCTAAGGCTATACTAGCAATTTTCTTTCCATATCCATCTAAAGTTGAATTTAACACAGTATCTATTTTTAAACCTAATTCCTCTAAGGTAAGACCTTCATATACGATTAAATCATCGTAACGGCTTTTAGGTAATTCACTTGAAAATGCTAATTCATTAACTACCGTATTTTCTATTAAAACTGTCTTTTTGTTATTATTTTCTTTATAAAATGCTAAAACACTACTTAATATTAAAACGACCGAAACCATCTTAATTAAATAATTTTTCATTCTTCAAAATCCCCCTGCTTCTTTCGAAGTACTATAATTGTAACATATTTTGCCTCATTTGTCAAATTTTAAGCGAACAAAAAGCGAACAAAACTACCTTCTATCAATATCTATAATCTCATTAATGTTAATTTTATCTCCCTTTAAAGTAAGCAAATAAGCCTCTGTTTTTCCCACAATAATATCTTCCACCACGTTATCTTTAGTTTTAATTACTACTTTACTTTTATAAACATGATGTGGATTAGCAAATACTTCATTAATCTTTTTTAAAACATTAACCGGACTTCCTCCTCTATCTTCTTCATTTTTACCATAATAAATATCTTTATTATTTCTTAATTCTTTATTTATGGGACTAACAAATACTTTTGGTAAATTTTTATTCATAAAAATCCCCCTCTTACATTATTTTATGATATTAATTCATTTTTGAACCATAATAAAAATATGAAAAGAAAAATATTTAACAACATTTACCTATTTTTACCTATAATTACTTTAATAATAATCTCTTTATTAAATATGTTTTATATAAGTAAAACTAGTTCTATCTACCATAATTACTTTTTTAAGCAATCACTTTGGTTTTTTCTTGGTTTTTTAATTATGTTTCTAATTATCAAAATAAAACCCAAGTATTTCTTTAAACTAAGTAAATATCTCTACTTTTTTAATGTTTTACTTTTAATATTGGTCCTATTCTTTGGTAAAACTGTAAATGGTTCTAAAGCCTGGTTTGATTTTTACTTTTTTTCCTTCCAACCCAGTGAACTAATGAAATTTACCCTCACTCTTTATTTAGCTGAAAAACTATCTTCTGAAAAATCTCATACTTTTAAAAGTGAATTACAATTCTTATTAAAATCCCTCTTTATTACTTTAGTTCCTTCCCTTTTTGTTTTCTTAGAACCCGATACAGGCGCTATTATTATTTATTTTCTCATCATGCTAGGTATTATTTTTATCTATAAGATAAATAAAAAATGGTATATTATTATTTCTCTATTTCTAATTGCTTTCCTATCACTTTTTGCCTATCTTTATTATTTTAATCAAGACTTACTTATAAGTATTATTGGTACTTCTTTCTTTTATCGTATAGACCGTATTTTAAGTTTTGTTAATAAAGATTCTTTCCAATTAGACCGGGCTCTAATTGCAATTGGCACTTCTAAAATTCTCCCCACCCACCATCAAGTGTATATTCCTGAAGCCCCAACCGATTTTATTATTGCTCTTACCATTAGTAATTTAGGAATCATTAGCTTTATTATCATCCTTTTAGCTTTTCTTATTTTAGACATTTATTTTCTCTATCACTTATTTTCTAGTCACAATCTAAAATTTAAAATGTTTTTATCCGGTTTCTTAATAATGTTTATTTTTGCTCAAATTCAAAATATTGGCATGAACTTAGGTTTATTCCCCATCATTGGTCTTCCTCTTCCATTTTTAAGTTATGGAGGCACTAATATCCTCGTTTATTTCATGTTTTTAGGCATTTTATACCCTAAATTGCAAAAAAATTAAAAAAATTGCAATTTTTACTTGACAAAAACTACATTTTGTATTAGTATACATCCTCGAACATTTAATTTGTTTGAATATTCTTTTCCATTCTTTGATATACTTCCTTTACTTAACTAATATCAAATTCTACTAATTCAAGCAAAACTAAATGTTTTTTTGACGGAAAGAAAGCCTTAAGGGGCTTTTTTTATTTTACCAAAAAAAGATGAAGCTTAAAACTCCATCTTCGGTCCGGGTAAAGGATTGGACCTCTTGCCTATATATAAAAGTGTAAAGCAATATAGGCAAGTTTTTTTATTTAATCA
>CANQHB010000054.1 GCA_947623755.1 uncultured Bacilli bacterium
CCATTTTTTAAATCAATGGTATCTCCCACCGTTATGGTTTTATCACTAACTCCTTCAATTACTGGCATTTTTGTATCCATCACTTTTAAAGTTAACGTTTTATCTTTCTTTATAACTTCGGTATGTTCTTTTAATATCTTATAGTTATAAGTATCTTCCACTTTTATTTCAATTTTAATATCTCCAGCTTTTAAAAACTTATAAGACTCATCCTTTTTTATTTCTTCCTTATCAACCATTATCACTATTTTAGTATCTTTTTCTAATTTATCTTGCTTAACTAAATTCGTTAAAAAATCATTATATTCCCAACTAGTCCCATATTCTATTTCTTCCTTATATTCTTTGGTCGCGGTCTCTAATACTTTAGTTAATTTAGCTATTTCGGCATCACTTTGTTCTTTTTTCTTATTATACATAAAATAGCCTGTCCCTAAAATAGCTCCTCCCACTAATAACAATATTCCTAAAATAAGTCCCACCACTTTAAGAACTTTTCTTGTTTTTTTCTTTGGTATTTCTTTTTCTTTTTTAGCTGTTTTTTCCTTTTTCATCTAACTCACTATCCTAAATTTATTATAGCACTTATCTTTATTTTTTTACATGAAAAAAGCATTAAAGCTAAGCACTTAACACTTTTTAGTCAACATTAATAATTTCGTAATCTCTTGTTCCAATTTTTAATACATCGGCCGCATACTCTATAATATGTCTTCCATTTTGTCTTTCGATTCTCTCAACCATATGATTTCTTCCTTTATCTTCTGAATTATAAATTAAATCTAAGCAGGCTTCGTCTAATGCGACCGGGTCCAAACTAGCTAAAATGCCAATATCAGCCATACATGGTTCTTCCGCATTAGAATCACAATCACAATCTACCGATAAATTATTCATTACATTTATATATACTATATTACCTTTAAAATAATCCATTACTGCTTTATCAGCCTCGGCCATAGATTCCAAAAAATCATCTTGCTCTGGCAAATTATCCCAAAGTTTATTAGGTTCGTCTACTCTCCCCGCTGTATGGATTCTTGTTTTTCCTCCACTAGAAGCGACCCCTATACTCATATTTTTTAGGGCACCGCCGAATCCTCCCATCGCATGCCCTTTAAAATGGGATAACATAATCATACTATCATAATTAGCTAAATTCTTGCCTACTAAATCATTTTTTAAATGTTCCCCTCCATTAACTGGTATTTCCATACCCCCATCTCTATCCATAATATCCACTTGAGCTATATCATAAAATCCATGGGCTCTAATCGTTTCTTCATGAGCTTCCGTAGTATTTCTATTACCAGCATAAGCCGTGTTACACTCTACAATTGTTCCCGCGACTTTCTTTACTAAATCTTTAATTAATTCTGGTTTTAAATAGTTATTGCCACCCATTTCTCCCGTTGAAATCTTTACCGCAACCTTACCTTCTAAAGGATTATTTAAAATCTCATACATTTTAACTAAACTTTCTTTTGTAATCTCTTTTGTAAAATAAACTTTTGCTTTTTCCATTTTTTTCATTTCCTTTCTTAATTTATTTTAATAATATTTCCTCAATAATTTTCCAATCTTCTTTTATATTTTTATCTTCTAATTCGATGTTTTCTAAAGCCTCTAACTCCAAAATACCTACCCTAGAACTTAACTTTTCTTTAGGAATATCTCGCCAATCCCCATATTTACTTCTAATAATTTGACTCAATGCTTTTACTAAAATCTTTTTCTTTTCATCATCTATCTCCCACTTTAGAACCTCGGCAACTCTTTGTAAAGAAGTAACTATTTGAATAAATCGTACTTGTTGGGCCATCTCTTCCCACTTACCGTATTTTTTTACTTCTTCTTCTATTTTATCCGCTACAACAAATATATCTAATAAATGTTTATTTAAACTAAAGCCTTTTGCCGATACACCATCAGTTTCTCTTTTTAAGTAAAAATAATCTATACCTTTTACGTCCAGTATCCTCTCAACTCTAAACATTTTACCATAACTAAAAGCGACATCTTCCCACATTCTATCTTCTAAAAATAAATCATTTATTACAATATCTCTTCTAAATAATTTATTACATGCCGAGACGGACATATCTAAAACCCAATCTTTTTCCTCTAAAACTTTATGGACTATCCCTTTCGATTTTTTAAAACCCTTAAACTCTTCTTTTAAATAACTATTATCTTTTACAAAATATAAACCGGTTGTTATTATTTCGGGATAACCATTAGCTTGGGCTTCTTCTATCATATTTTGATACATAGTAAAATTTACATAATCATCACTATCAACAAACCCAATATATTTTCCTTTAGCTAATTTTATTCCTCTATTTCTTGTTGCTCCCTGGCCTAAATTTCTTTCATTTTGGAAAGCTTTTATTTTCGTCGGATATTTTGCCTGATATTCTTTAATAATCTCCCAACTATTATCTGTTGAATCATCATCTATAACAATAATTTCTAATCCATTAAGACTTTGCTTAACTAAAGAATCCAAACAATCTCTTAAATACTTTTGCGTATTATAAACAGGAACTATAACACTTACATCCATTTAACTTAACCAATTTTCTACTTTCCCTTTTGAAGATTTAACACTACTGCCCTTAATTGATAGTCCTTCTTCAAAAATAGCTCCCTTACACATTCTTTTTAAATCTAATATACTCGCCGAAAATCCACTTCCTTCATGGGTACAAAAAGGTCTAATTATTTTTCCTTCAAAATTTAATTTACTTAATAAAGTAAACATTGGCATAGGCATTGTTCCCCACCATATAGGATACCCAATATAAATAATATCATAATTACTTATATCGACATTGGAATTTTTTAATTTTGGTCTAATATTCGCGTCCAATTCTTTTTGCGCAAATTCAGTGCATTCTCTATAACTTTTTGGATAATCCGTTATTCTTTCCACTTTAAACATATCTGCCTGGGTAAATTCTTGAATATACTCTGCTAAAATTTCGGTATTTCCTTTCGTTACCACTCCTACTCCATAATTTTCATCTGCGCGACTAAAATAAATAATAATACTTCTCATTTGCTACCTCCCATTTTAATACTTTTCAAATACATTACTTATTTCCATATGCTCTTTATCTTGAAACTTTACTGTAAATTTCTTATTAGGCATAGTTTTCTTTGCTACATTATAATTTGCTATTATATCATTAAAATATTTAATATCTTCTAAATTTACATAAATATCACATTCATCATCTAATAAAAATCGAAACTGCTTATCCTCTCCAATATAATTAATTTCTTTAATTGATTTTATTATATCTAAATCTGTATTTTTAAAATATCTTGCAAAAGTTTTAATTACGTCTTCTTCTATATCACTATCCATTATAATGGGTATATCTTGATAAGTGTCAATATTTTCTTCTACCATTCCATTACTATATAATACTTGTTTTTTATCTTTAAAATAAGCTAAAGGAAATATATTTTCTATTTCTTTTTTTATATCATTTGGTATTATTTCTTCTAATGGTTTAAAATTATCTCTAGCGTCTTCTAATACTATTTTTAAATCTTTTCTATTTAAGCTTATATCATAAGTAATATATCCTATTTCATCGACATCTACTTTTATTAAAGCGTCTTCTATTTTTTCTTCATCTTTAAAGAAAGTATAATCTGGTTTTAATTCCATACTTTCTTGGTCTTTTAATCTTTCTAACTGTTTATCTAAACTAGTATAAGCGACATTAACATTTTCTTCATTAATAATAAAATATTTATATTTACTTGCCTCTACTTCATAAAATACTCCAACTTTAGCTGGTTGGTCTAATATCATTGCCTTAACACTTTTATTTTTAATCATATAAACATTGGTATAATCTTCCCCATCTTTTTGGTAAGTTATAACCATAACTGGCTTATCTTGTTCTTCTACTTCTATAAATTTAAGTTTAGGTTTATTTTTTTCTATTAAATTACTGTCTTTATTTTCTTTTAAATATTGATAATATGTATTTAACCAATCTTCTGCAAATTTTTCTTTCTTAATATATTTAAAACCCATTACTCCCCCTAAAATAATTAATAAAATAACCCCTAAAATTATCATATATTTTTTTAATTTATTTTTATTATCCATCTTATTCATTTAATCACTCTCCATAATAAAAGTATCTCTTAAACTTTCCTTTTAGTCAAGTACCATTTCCCTAAAAATTGCCAAAATTTATCTTTTCCGCTTTTTATTTGGAATCATAATTAAAATAATTAGTAATAATAAAATTCCTCCTCCAAAGATTATTATAGGATAATTAGAATCATATTCATCTTGATAATTATACTCATGTTTTTCCCCGACTATTTCTTTAACCTCTTCTTTCGTATCTACAATTGGTCTTTCTATTACATAATTATTATCTATAAAATTTATTAAATTAAGATGGTCCTCTAAATTTAAAAATTTATTATTTAATGGTGCGTTAGTAGTGATAATAACCATTTCATGGTCTTCAAAATTAAATAACGAAGCTAAACATAAACCAGCATTATCAGTAGTTCCTGTTTTACTTCCTAGTATTCTACTTGTATCAATATTTAGTTTTTCTTCATATCCTCGAAGTGTCGATTTTACTTCTAATCCATTTGTTAAAGTATAAGTTCTCGTTGTAAATACTTCTCTAAAAACTTTATTATTTAAGGCATATTTTAGCAAGATTAACACATCATTTAACGTGCTATATTGCCCTGATGCATCTAAACCAATCGGATTTTTTACTACGGTATTACTCATTCCAATTCGTGTTGCTAAATCATTCATTTCTAACACAAAAGAATTAACGTCTCCCGCTAAAGCATAAGCCAAAACATTTGTAGCATCAGCCCCAGAAGGTAACAATGCCGCATAAAGTAAATCGCGATAGGTTACAATATCGTTTTCTTTTAATCCCGCTCTGGTGGCATTAAAATATATTCCACTTAGCATTTGTTTAGTTACCGTTACTTGTTCATCTAAATTATTTATTTCTTCTATGGCTGTCATACTCGTAAGTATTTTTGTTAGAGAAGCTATACTAGTTAGTTCATTACTATTCTTTTCATATAAAACTTCATCACCAGTTAAATCATATACTATAGCTTTACCTGAATTAATTTCTGGAAACTCTAAAGCCCATACGTTAAGTGGCATTAAAAGCATAATAAATAATACTAACTTTTTCATAATACTTACTCTTTTCTAACTAATACTTTTATATTATAACATAATTTATATAAAGAACAAATGCCAAAAACATAAAAACTAGCCAATATTAGCTTCCATATTAATATTAATTTCCTAAACCAAAGACCAAATTATGTTGCTTAAATTAGATAACATAAATGCTTATAAAATTAATTATTATCTTTAAAATTAAAAACTACTTTAAAAGTAGTTCTATTTTCTAAAAGCCCTTATCATTTGTTTTGCTTCTTCAATATCACTTGCAGTTACATGCGGATTTAATTTTAATGATATCTTCGGTTCTCTTGTTATATTCATTTTAGGTATACTTTTTATTTGCTCTAAAGTATATCTTGTAACCGGAATATCATACATATCTACTTTAAAAGTATCTTCCTTAACAAATGTAGCTTCTATTCCCTGAATTTTAATATCTTTATCTTTAATTCTTATAACTAATAATGTCACATCTTTAAATATTTTCAAATTAAACTCCATTAAAGATAAATCAAGATTTTTAACACATGCTTCCATATAATTTAAAAACCAGGGATTTTCCTTCAAATAATCTCCTACTAAATCACTATGCTCTTCCTGATAATCTCTAAAATCTTTAATATTTTGCATTAATTTATTTTGAATCCAATTATAAATTGCTTCTTTAAAATCTTTAAAAGGATATAAATTATCTTCATTTTCATTAATAGGAATAGACCCATCTAAATAAACAAAATATGTTTGTTCATCTTTATCATCACTTTTGGAAATAACTTTTAAAAATTCCTCATAAGTCATATATTTTGAATTTTTATTAACTTCCATAGTGGCATTAACTAATACTGCTTCATCTTTTTCTTTTAAAACATAATTCTCGCTAATTTTTCCATCCCCAATTTTAATATAAGGCTTTCCATATTCTAATAATTGATTAGTATAAGTAAGTACATTAAAACCAACTCTTGCATTATGAAGTGGAATATTATAATAAGGAAACTGTTTTCTTCTTTCATCTTCCATATATTTATTTATATATAATAAATTAGAACCTTTCATTTGATGAAACAATATCCCATCTTGATTTAAGATAGTGATACATTTTTTAAAAGGTATCATCATTTGAATACAATCCTCACCTACATATTGTTTTTCTATTTTTTGAATTACCTCTGCCATTTAAAGACCTCCCTAAATTTTATTATATCATAAATTATTTTTAAGCAAAATATTTACTCTAAAAATTATCATTTAAAATAGCAA
>CANQHB010000055.1 GCA_947623755.1 uncultured Bacilli bacterium
CCTCCCTAAATTTTATTATATCATAAATTATTTTTAAGCAAAATATTTACTCTAAAAATTATCATTTAAAATAGCAAGTATGAATTTGTAAAAATACCCAAGAAATTATCTTTTTTTTTAAATCTTGAGATGAACCTCATAATCTTTCTAAATTAGTAAGAAGGCTTTTCTTTAAAAAATAAACTTCTTGTATTTAAAAAAAAAATTCGCCATTTATTTGACGAACCTTTTTATATCTTAAAATCATCTAAGAAGTCTTCCATACTCATTGCTTTAGGTTCTTTTGCCGCTTCTTTTTCTTCTTGCTTCTCTTCTTCATTAGGATTGGTAATTTTTTCTTTCATTGCAACTATTCTTGCTGTATCTAATTTATATTTACTAATATTAGAACCAGTTGAAGCTAAATCCATGATAGCAATATCACTATTCTTGAAAATGTTTATTTCACTATCGGCCTTAGTTAACACTAAATCTCTAGCTGTTGTTCCAAAAGCCATCATTACTTTATAAGTAACGGTCTTAGTTTTCTTTATAATCGTACTTCCCTTTTTAGCTCGGGAATGACTCTCTAGTTCATTTATTTTAACTCTCTTTGCTGTCTTATTATCTGTAAATAAAGTTACATATTCTATTTTATCATCATAACTAAACATATTAATAACTTTATCTTCTTTTAAACTAATTCCCTTAACTCCACTTGCTTTAGCCCCAATTAAAGGTATTTCTTCGGTCTTATAATTCAAGTAATATCCATTTTCCGTTACTAATAAAACATTCCCTAAATCTTTACTTACACTTACTAGTTCATCATTTTCTTTAAGTTTCATTGCTACAATCGGTTTATTACATCTAGAGACTTCAAAATCACTCATGCGTGTTCTTTTTATCATTCCCATTTTTGTTGCTAAAACTAACATATCTAGTTTTTTATAAATATATGCCCCTATCACTTTTTCTTCGGGATTTAACATAATAATATTATTGACATGTTTTCCTAAATCTTTCCATTTAATCTCTGGTATTTTATAAACCGGAATAAATAAGTAATTTCCAAAGTTTGTAAAAATCATTAAAGTATCTAAAGTCGTACATTCATATAAATTAGTAACAAAATCTCCCGGTTTTAAAGTAGTATCTTCATTAGAGGCCGCATAACTTTTAGCACTAACTCTTTTGACATAGCCTTCATTTGTTACCACTACCACTACATTTTCTTTTGGAATCATTTCTTTAACATCCAGTTTTATTTCTTGAATATTTTCTTCAATCTTTGTTTTTCTTGGCGTTGCATATTCCTTTTTAATTATTTTAAGTTCTTTTTTCATCACATATTTTAAAACTTCTTCATCACTTAATATCGCTTTTAAGCCTTCAATTAACTTCTTTAATTTTTCCATTTCTTCTTCTAACTCAACCACATCTGTATTAGTTAAGCGATATAATTGTAACATTACAATTGCTTTTGCTTGTTCCATTGAAAAATCAAATTCTTTAACTAAATTAGCCTCGGCATCACTCTTATTTTTACTGGCTCTAATAACTTTTATTACCTGGTCTAAAATAGATAGACACTTTATTAAGCCTTCCACAATATGCATTCTTGCTTCATGCGTTTTTAAATCAAATTCTGTTCTTTTTAATATTACTTCTTTTTGATGAGCAATATATGCGTCTAATATTTCTAATATTCCCAAAGTTTTTGGCACTCGATTTACAATTGCCACCATATTATAATTATAAGCTATTTGTAAATCCGTATTTTTAAATAAATAATTTAATATTAAATCAGCATTCGCACCATTTTTTAAATCGATAACAATTCTTAATCCTTCACGGTCAGATTCATCTCGAACCTCAGCCATTCCCTCAATCTTTTTATCAATTCTAATTCCATCAATTTTATTTACCAATAATGCTTTATTAACATCAAAAGGTATTTCTGAAATAATTATTTTTTCTTTGCCTTTTTCTTTTACAATCTCATACTTAGACTTAATAATTACTCGTCCTTTACCGGTTTTAAAAGCTTCTCTTATTCCCTCAATTCCACAGGCAATTCCCCCCGTTGGAAAATCGGGACCTTTTACAATTTCTAAAATAGTTTCTAATTTACAATTTGGTGATTCAATTCTTTTAATGGTCGCGTCTACTATTTCTCCCAAATTATGAGGGGGAATATTAGTCGCATATCCAGCACTAATTCCCATTGTTCCATTAACTAGTAAATTAGGAAACTTTGCTGGTAAAACAGTCGGTTCTAATAACCGGTCGTCAAAGTTTGGGGCCCATTTAACTGTATTTTTATCTAAATCAGCTAGTAATTCTTCACTAATTTTCGCCAGTCTTGCCTCCGTATAACGATAAGCAGCCGCGGAGTCTCCATCCATGGACCCATTATTCCCTTTCATATCTACTAAAATAGTATTTTGTTTCCACCACTGACTCATTCTAACCATTGCATCATATACTGAAGAATCTCCATGAGGATGATATTTACCTAAAACGTCCCCGACAGTCGCGGCACTTTTTATATATTTTTTATCATATGTATTGCCAGCTTTATACATAGCAAATAAAATTCTTCTTTGCACTGGTTTTAAGCCATCTCTTACATCGGGAATAGCTCTATCTTGAATAATTTCTTTGGCATAAGACCCAAATCTTAAACCCATTATTTCTTCTAAAGCATAGTCTTCTATTTTCTTTAATATATCTTGCATATACTTCACCTGTTTCATTAATTATTTTTTATGCTGCTCTATAATCATCTTCCATTGTAAATACAATATTTTCTTCAATCCATTCTTTTCGTGGTTCAACTTTATCTCCCATTAAAATTGATACTCTTTTTTCGGCTAAGGCCGCGTCATATATATTTACTCTTATTAAACTTCTAGTCTCCGGATTCATAGTCGTATCCCAAAGTTCCTCGGCATTCATTTCTCCTAAACCTTTGTTTCTTGATATATCCGCTTTACCCGTATTTTCGGCCACAATCTGATATCTTTCTTCATCCGAATAAGCATAAAAATGCTTTTTTCCATAATCTATCTTATATAAAGGTGGTTTAGCTATATAAAGTTTACCTGCTTCAATTAAAGGTCGCATAAATCTATAGAAAAATGTTAAAAGCAAAATTTGAATATGTGAGCCATCGACATCGGCGTCGGTCATAATAATTACTTTATCATAATTGGAATCTTTCGCGTCAAACTCCGGTCCCACCCCGGCCCCAATCGTATGAATTATCGTATTTATTTCTTCATTTTTTAAAATATCCGCTACATTAGCTTTTTCGGAATTTATAACTTTACCTCTTAAAGGAAGTATCGCTTGAAACCGTCTATTTCTTCCTCCTTTAGCCGAACCTCCAGCTGAATCTCCTTCCACTAAAAAGAGTTCATTTAATGCTGGATTCTTAGTTGAAGCTGGCGCAAACTTTCCTGATAAATTCTTTTCTAACTTGCTTTTGCCTTTACCATTTCTGGCTTCTTCTCTTGCCTTTCTTGCGGCTTCTCTTGCAAGCTTACTCTTACTTGCTTTATCCACTATATTTAAAGCAATTTCTTTATTTTCCTCTAAGAAAAATTTTAAATTCTCATAAGTTATGGCCTCAGTTATACTTCTTGCTTCCGGCGTTCCTAACTTACCTTTAGTTTGCCCTTCAAATTGAAGTAAAGCTTCCGGTATTTTTAAATTTATAACGGCACTTAAACCTTCTCTTACATCGGACCCATCAAAAGTCGCGTCTTTTCCTTTTAAAATATTATTACTTTTCACATAATCATTAAAAGCTTTAGTAATACCGGTTTTAAATCCTACTTCATGTGTTCCTCCATCAATTGTTTTAACATTATTAACAAATGATAAAATATTTTCATTATAGGTATCTGTATATTGCATCGCAACATCGACTAAAATATCCCCTTTTTTGGCCGAAAAGTTAATTACTTTATTTAAAGTTACTTTATCTTCATTCATATATTCCACAAAATTAACTAAGCCATTATCATAATGATATTTTACTTGTTTATCGGTATTTTCATCAATTACTTCAATAGTTACATTCGGGATTAAAAACGCACTTTCTTGCATTCTTTCACATATTGTTGTATAGGAAAATTGACAATTTTTAAATATATCATAATCTGGCCAAAAAGTGACAATCGTTCCTGTTTTATTAGTTGTTCCAATCTTTTTTAATGGACTTTCTACTTCGCCACCCTTACAAAAACGAATATTATTTATTTCACCATCACGGTAAATAATAACATCCATCTTCGTCGATAAGGCATTAACCACGGAACCTCCAACTCCATGAAGACCGCCACTCACCTTATAGTTGCCTTCTTCAAATTTTCCCCCAGCATGTAAAACTGTATAAATAACCTCTGGCGTCGTTCTTCCTGATTCATGCATTCCGGTTGGCACCCCTCGCCCATTATCGGCGACCGTAATAGAGCCATCTTTATGCATTACCACTTTGATATGATTTCCATAACCATTTATAATTTCATCAATAGAATTATCGACAATCTCCCACACTAAATGATGTAAGCCTCTTTTATCCGTAGAACCAATATACATTCCCGGTCTTTTCCGGACTGCTTCTAAGCCTTCCAATATTTTTATTGATGATGCATCATATTTATTTTCTTTTGCCATTGTTATTCACCCTACTCTTAATTATAACAAATATCTAAAAAAATGTAAAACCTCTTAACATTATTTTACATTTTTAAATTTGGCATTCCTTAAACTTCGAAGCATTTCTTTATTTTCTTCAATATTTTCATAACTAGGTAACATATTTTTATCTCCACTTATTAAATAACTACCATAAATTGTACAATAATCTCCTAAGCCTAAAAGTCGCCATTTTTTTAATATTATTCTTCTTTCTTCCAAGTTAAAATCCAGCAAACTATATTTATTTAAGAAATAATACGTGTATTTAGACCCATTAATAATTAAATTATAAGCCATCTCTTTATCAAAAGATTTACTAATTATGCCTTCACTAAAACAGATACTTACGACTAAATCAGTTAATTCTATCCCAATCATATTACTTCTTAAAATCACATATTTAATAAATTCTTGTTGTTCTTTATCTTCCATATTATTTATCATATATGATATATAATTTTTATCTTCCGCGGTTACTAATAATAATCTATTTTTATTACTTTTCATGAGTCTATCTACTAAATAATAATTATAAGGACAACTTGTATGTAAAACCCAGTTCATCAACAAGTCCTCGTCTTCGGTTTCTTCTATTTTTTTAGCTATTCTATCATAATCATTCATATCAAAATTTGTTGCCAAAAAAACTATTTGATTTAAATATAATTCACTCCAAAAGCGATTAATCACTTTTACTTCTTTTAGAATATCAATTAATAAATCAATAACTTTCTTTTTATCCGAATACTCTAAAATAAAATCTATTGTCCCAGTTATACTATCTACACTTTTAGCCCCCTTAACATAACGTATTACTTCATCTTTTATTTCTTCAATTGTAAAATTTTCCGGAATTAATTTATCTAAATATCTATTTAGGACGTAACGTCTACTATCTAATATTAGCGAAAAATCTCTCAGTTCTATTAATTTATCCGCTACTTCTTGGCTTATATCTTCCCCAATATAAAATTGCATTATTTCTTCTAAATCTTCTTTTTTCGTAATATACTTAATTAAATTATTTATTATCTTAACATCCCCACTACTAACAAGCCACGCTTTCATAAAATCTACAGCATATTCTTTAGGCATAGTTTTAAAATAAGTACTATCATAAATAAGTTTTCCATAATCTTTACTTGGTAATACCCCATCACTTATCATATCCATATAATCTAAAATTTTAAAAGCATTTTCTCTTGGTACAAAGGGATATGCTAAATATTTTTTCACAAAATCTAATAATTTATCATCACTTATTTGACTAAACCAAAAATCATTATTTTTAATATATTCATCTACTCCCTGAACTCCTTTTAATTTTAATATTGCATTTAATTTCATAACATTACCCTCCAAAATATTATTCTACCATTTATTTTTTATCTCTTCAACTTTTTCTTGCAAATATCCTAATTATTATATATAATTATCTAGAGGTATTTAATATGAAAAAAACTATTTTAACTATTTTTTTAGGTCTAACTATAACCATCTTAGTATTGGGTTCTGTTATTGGTGGTATGTATTTATTTAGTAAGCATGATAAAAAAGAAGCTTCCACCAAAGATACAACTCAAGAAGCCACCCCTGTTACCGAGACTAAGCCTGATACTAATACAGAAACCGATACTAAAACCAAAGCCAACAATAAAGTAACTATGTATATCTTTCACGGGGCCGAATGTCCTACCTGTATTAAAACTCTTGATTATTTAAAAACTATTCTTGATGATTATGATTATTTAGATATCGAATTATTTGAATTATGGCA
>CANQHB010000056.1 GCA_947623755.1 uncultured Bacilli bacterium
ATATAGTTAGTGATTAATGCTTGCCTATACTGCTTATCCTTATTCATGTGTGGGCAAGATTTGATTATTTTTTCATGGTGGAGCTTAGCTCTACCTTTTTTGTATAGGTTTTTAGTTTTGGCTTAAAATAATAATGGTGGTATTATGTTAAATAAACTGGAAGTATTAAATGGAGAAATGAGTTTAAAGTTTGACCCATTAAATACTATTTATACAATAAATGTTAAAGAAGAAGTAACAAGTTTAAAATTAGAATATGAAATAGGAGAAGATAATGAAATTTCTATATATGGTAATAATTTAAAAAAAGGTTTAAATGAAGTAGTTATTACAGTTTATAACGATAAAGAACAAATGAGTTATTATTTAGAAGTGTTTAGAGAAGGAGAAGAGATGGCTAGTGAAGTTGTAAAGACAGAAGAAAAACTAGAAATAGCCAATAATTCTTTTTTAGTTGAAAGACGAGCAGAATGGATTTCAGTGGTCTGTTTTATCTTTATTTTACTTTTCTTTACACTTTTATTTAAAAAAAATAAAAAATGCAAATTTTAGAAAATCTGTTAACCAATATTAGAAAATCTGCTAAGCAGAAAATATAAAATTGGCTAGCAGATTTTATATTTTTGGTTTTTGGCATGGAAGGAAATATTTTGGTAAAATATCTCTTGGAAAGGAGGTATATATGCAAAATGTTTTTTGTTGGTTTAGAAATAATTTAAGAGATTTGTTAATTTTAATATTATTGTTATTAATTATCTTTTTAATTATTTTTAAGAATCGAGAAGAGAATTTTGAACCTACAGTGAGAGAAGAAGAAACAGTTTTAGCGAAAGAAGAACCGGAAAAAGAAAATGTAGCTTTAGAAGAAGAAAAACAAACTTTTAAAGTGGATATTAAGGGCGCAGTTAAAAATCCAGGAGTTTATGAGGCTTTAGATGGAGCGATAGTTAATGATATTATTAATCTAGCCGGGGGATTTAATAGTAATGCTTATAAGAATGGAATTAATTTAAGTAAAAAAATAAGTGATGAAATGGTTATTTATGTTTATACTAAAACAGAAATAAGTAATGCGAAAAAGGAAGTAAAAGAAGAAGTACCGGTTTGTAAAGCACCTAGTTATAATATTTGTGATTGTACAGATGAGAAAGCAAGTATTATTGAAAGTGGAACTGGGGAAGCCGCCCAAAATAGTGATAATGGGTTAATAAATATTAATACTGCGTCTAAAGAAGTACTTTCAACTCTTTCGGGAATAGGAGAAGCTAAAGCCCAAGCGATAATTGATTATCGAATGCAAAACGGAAACTTTAAAACAATTGATGATTTATTGCAAGTAAAAGGGATTGGAGAAGCTATATTTAGTAAGATTAAGGCATTTATTACAGTCTAAAAAAGTTATTATTCTTAGTATAATAGGACTTATTCTTTATATAGGAATATTTACCAAAGGAATAAAGTATCAATCGAAATATGATATTAATACTTCCAAATTAGAGGGAGTTATTATTAATTATAAAATAGATGGAGATAAGTTAAGTATTTTACTTAAAGGAAAAGAGAAAGTCCAGGTTACTTATTATATTAAAAGTATAGAAGAACAAACTAAATTAAAACAAGAATTAAAATATGGAATTAGAATGGAATTAGAAGGAATTTTAAAGATTCCTTCTAATAATACGATTCCAAATACTTTTAATTATAAAGAGTATTTATATAATAAGAAAATATATTATACTTTTATAGCTAGTAAGCTTAAAATAAGTAAGAAAGATACTTCAATATTTTGGACATTTAAAAATATAATTCGAAAAAGAGTCGATAGTTTTAGTTTAACTAAAGATTATATGTATGCTTTTATTTTAGGAGATAATGATTATATTGATAGTAATATATATGAAGCATATAAAAATAATGGTATAACACATTTATTTGCAGTTTCGGGCATGCATGTGGGGTTACTTACTTTAGCTTTAAAGAAGATTTTAAATAAGCTTAAAATAAAAGATAATAAACAAGATATAGTAGTTAGTTTATTTTTAATGTTTTATATATTTTTAGTAGGTTTTAGTGCTTCGGTTTTGAGGTCAGGGCTATTATTTATAATGCTTATTATAAATAAAAAAAGTAAGTTAGATTTAAATATTTTAACAGTGTTATATTTATTATTTTATATTTTACTTCTTATTAATCCGTTTTATATTTATGATATAGGATTTATTTATTCGTTTATAACTTCACTGGGTTTAATTTTATTTAGAGAAAAAATTAAAGGAAATTATGTTAAACAATTATTTTTAATAAGTTTTATAGCGTTAATGTTTAGTTTACCTATTACGATATATAACTTTTATGAATGGAATTTACTTAGTATTTTAAATAATATCCTAGTTGTTCCTTTAGTTAGTGTAGTATTATTTCCTCTTAGTTTAATAACTTTTTTCTTACCTTTTTTAGAGGGAATATTAAACTTGGGATTCCAAGTGCTAGAAATAATAAATATCTTTTTAGATAATATAGGGATAAATATTATTATAGGGAAAATAAGTGTAGTAAGTATTTTAATATATTATGTTATAGTTTATGTTATATATAAGAAAGGTTTTAAATATGCTGTAGGATTATTACTATTAGGTGTTTGCTTATTTATAAGGCCATATTTAGATAAGGCTAGTTATGTTTATTATTTGGACGTGGGACAGGGAGATAGTTCACTTATTGTAAATAAATATTTAGAAGATATAACTTTAATTGATACAGGAGGGATTATTAGTTATTCTAAGGAAGAATGGCAAAGAAGAAATAGTAATTTTAAAAAGATGGATAATTTAATTGTCTTTTTTAAAAGTTTAGGAATTAAAAAAATAGATACTTTAATATTAACCCATGGAGATTATGACCATATGGGGGAAGCTTTAGATTTAGTAAAGAATTTTAAAGTGGCTAAAGTGATATTTAATAATGATAGTTATAATGAATTAGAACAAGAATTAATTAAAGAGTTAAGAAAAAAACAGATTCCCTATTATAGGAAAGTGGAAAGTTTAAAAGTAAAGGAAGGAAAGATATATTTTTTAGATAATAAAATTTATGATAATGAAAATGATAATTCAAAAGTTATTTATTGGGAGAATGCGGGCTTTAAGTTTCTTTTTATGGGAGATGCCGGGACGAAAAAAGAAGAAGAAATATTAGATAAATATAATATTGGTGATATAACCTTTTTAAAAGTTGGTCATCATGGAAGTAAAACTAGTACAAGTAAAGAATTTGTGAAGAAGATAAGTCCTAGATATAGCATTATTTCAGTAGGGGCCAATAACCGATATGGGCACCCAAATGAAGAAGTATTAGCTAATTTAAAAGATTCGAAAATATATCGAACAGATAGAGATGGAAGTATTGGAGTTAAAATTAAAAAGAGGAAATTAAAGATAAAAACATGGAAGCCATAAAAAAATATTTTTTTGGTAGCCTTTGGGTATATCTTTTTTAGAAATAATGTTATAATAGGTAATGTGGTAGTTATGAAAATATATTTAATAAGTGGAGAATCATATTTATTAATAAATGAAGCAATAAATGATATTGTTAAAAGTAGTAAAAATATTACAACTTTTGATTTAAATATAGATACTTTAGACATGGTCATGGTAGAAGCGGGATATGTGAATATGTTTCAAGAAGAGAAGTATATAATTGTTAAAAATGCCAACTTTTTTGGAACAGGAAAAATAAGTGAAAAAATGACCGATTTATTAATGAATTATCTTAATAATCCTAATAGTTTATCAGTACTTATTTTTGTTACCAATGAAAAAGTAGATATGCGAAAGAAAATAACTAAAATAATTAAAGATAAATATACTTTAAAAGTGATACCTAATTTAAAGTTTTATGAAATAGAAGATAGACTTAAAGCTTATTTTAATAAATATGATTTTAAGATAGATGAGGAAGCAGTTAAATATATCGTTAGTAATAATTTAAATAATTATGATTTAGTCATGAATGAAGCTAAAAAAATAATGCTTTATTATGATGAGGCTGGTTATATAAGTTATCAAGACGTAGTTAATTTAGCAAGTAAGACGCTTAATTCAAATAATTTTTCATTCGTTGATGCCGTCGTAGACAATGACTTAGAAAATAGTTTAAAATTATTTAAAGATTTAAAGACTTTAAAGACAGACCCAAGTATTTTAATTGCTCTTTTAGCAAGAGATTTTAGATTAATGCTAAATATTAAATTATTGCAAGAAAGAGGAATTAGAGAATACAATATAATGAATGAATTAGGATTAATGGACTGGCAACTAGAAAAATATTTAAAGAAAGCATTTCCTTATAAAATTAAAGAATTAGAAACTATTATGAAGAAAATAGCTAATTTAGATTTAGATATTAAAAGGGGGAAAATAGACCGTTTTATGGGTTTAGAATTATTTATTCTCGATATTTGTGCCTAAAAAAAGTGGTTAATTATGTTTTAAACCACTTTTTATTTTGTCTTTGTTTTTAAAGTTCATTTTGGCAATTTCTTTTAGTTTATCAAAACCATATTCTTGAGCAATTTTAAGACCAACTTCATCGACAGCAGGACCGGCGCCTTTAGGAATATCGATATTTAGTTCTTTACTTAATTTGGCCATTTCATTTAAGAAAATATAACGAGAGATAATGGAAGCCGCGGCGACCGATAAAACTTTATCTTCAGCTTTAGTCATGAAAGTTATATCGGTTACTTTAGTTTTAGCTTTACTTATATGTTCGTAATATTTTTTGGGATAAACAAATTGGTCGACAACAATTTTAGTGTAGGGATAGTTTTTTTCTTTTAGGTTAGATAAAACTTTGTTGTGAAGGAGAGCTTTAATTTTATTCATGTTAAGGTCCTCACTCCAATTTTGATTGTAGGTGGTATTAGTAAGTATGTAGGTGGAATATGGGATTTTTTGCATAATTTCTGGGGCGATTTTTTTAATTTTAATATCGGTTATTTTTTTGGAATCCCGAACACCTAAATTAGTTAGAAAAGGAATGTTTTCTTTAGAAACAAAAGTCGCAGTAACAACAATCGGACCAAAGAAATCACCCGTTCCAACTTCATCAGAACCGATAGTACTCATGTTTAAGAAAGCATTTGATTCTTTATCTTTAGGTTTTTCTTTGCCATTTATATCAATTAGGCGACCATTTTTAATGCGTTCCTCTTCAATCCAATAACTAGCTTCAATATCGGCCCCGATTCCCTGAAACATAACTTTTCCGGATTCGTAAAGAGTAGTTACACAATCGAAGTCTTTTACTTGAAAGATTGAATAAGGAGGTTTTTTCTCAACCATTCTATCTTTATAAAATTCAAGCATTAAAGGTTTAAGATTATCACTTATTTTAAAAACTATTGTCATTTTGACACCTCTTAATAATATAATAGCACATATTACTTTATTTTTCAAAAAATTTAGGATATAATTATAATAAGGAGTGATTAATTTGACAATATTAGATGCAATAATTATATTGTTTATTTTGTGTGGAGCAGTATTAGGCTTTAAAAAAGGAGCCATTAAAAGTTTAGTGGCTTTAGTTGGAACAGTTTTATTAGTGGTGGTATCTTATTACTTAAAAAATCCCGTTGCGGAGATATTATTTAAGTATGGACCATTTTTAAACTTTAAAGGTGCTTGGGAAGGGCTATCAACTTTAAATATTTTACTCTATGAAGGAATAGCATATGTTTTAGTTTTTGTAGTATTATCAAGTATTTTAGGACTTTTCCTTAAGATTTCGGGAATAGTAGAAAAAATATTAGACGCGACTATTATTTTAGGAATACCATCAAAGATTATTGGGGCGGTCTTAGGATTTTTAGAGGCTGTAGTTTTCAGTTTTATTGCTTTATTTGTAATGTTACAATTTAATGTAACTAATCCTTTAGTAAGGGAAAGCTCATTAGCGACTAGTATAATTGATAAAACACCAGTAATTGGAACAATGGTTAATGATACTTATAAAGCCATAAATGATATAACTAAATTAGAAGAAAAATATAAAGATAGTACTAATAAAGACGCATATAATTGTGAAATTTTAGGAATTATGTTAAACTATGAAGTGATAACCCCAGAAGTAGCGCAAAAATTAATTGAAGAAGAAAAATTAAACTTTGCGGGGGCCGAGGCGATTGTGCAAGAATATAAGGAGGCTGCATAATGGTTAAATATTTAGAAAAAGAAGATTTTAAAGAAGTAATAAAGTCCGGTTTATGGATAGTAGATTTTTACGCCGAGTGGTGTGGACCCTGTAAAATGTTGGGACCAATTTTGGAAAAATTAGAAGAAAATGTTTTAAAAGTAAATGTTGATACGCATGAAAAATTAGC
>CANQHB010000057.1 GCA_947623755.1 uncultured Bacilli bacterium
ATAAAAATAGCCAAACACAAAGAGTTTGGCAAGCGATTTAATAAAATGATTTATCATTTAATTAAATCTTTTTTTATCAAAAAATAAGAATTTACCCTTAAGTAATTGACAGGGTTGGGGGGGGGGTATGATATTATATTTGTAGATAAGAGATAAGCTAACTTATCGTAAAAATTTTCATGAAAGGAGAAAGGTGAATTTAGAACATGAAAAATTTTAACAAAGCTATAGGAATTTTTGCTATCAGTGCTTTAAGTTTTACAATGACTGCTCATGCTGAAGACGTAATTAATTCTGCAGACACTTTAAATGCTTGTCTACAAACTGAAAATGCTATTTGTACTTTAACTGGTAATATTGATATTACTAGCGCAATCGCTGTAACTAAAAGTGCAACAATTGATTTAGCAGGCCATGACATTACTTTAACAAATTCAGATGGTAGTGCTTATGTCATTACTTTTGATGCCGCTGGAGGAAAATTTGTCTTAAAAGATAGTAAAAATACCGGAAGTATTAAAAATACAAACGGAAGAGGTGTTTTAGTTTCTGATGGCAATTTAACTCTAAATGGTGTTAAAGTTATTAGTAACGACCGTGCTCTTCAAGTATATTCTACTGGAACTTCTAAAAAAGCTAGTGCTACTTTAGAAAGTGGTAGATTAGAAACTACTAAAGCTTCATCATCAAGAACAGTCTTTTTAGCTGGTAATAATACTGAAGCGGAAAGTGCTACTTTCATTATGGAAGGTGGCGAAGTAGTTGCTCCAATTAGTGCTAAAAATTCCGCTGGAATTAATGTTGGTAACCAAGCTTCTGGAGGAACTAAAGCTGTTTTAAAAGGAGGTACCGTTACTGCCTATAATGGTGTTAGATTATATGGAAATGGTAATGAAGGAATGACTGTCTTTACCATGGAAAATGGTACAGTTAACGCTGTTGGTTCTGGTGTTATCATGTCTAATAATAATGACGCTAAAAATGTCGAAGTTTATTTATATGGTGGAACAATTAAAGCTGCCGACCAAGACGGTCAAGCTACAGTTAATGGTGATGCCGTTGCTGTTAATCAAAGCCAAACTGGTAAATTAGTTATCGGTAAAGAAGATGGTACTGGTCCTACTTTAATAGGTGAAACTGGTGTTGCTATAAAAGAAGGTGACATTACTATTCAAGGTGGTGATATTAAAGCTACTGGTACATATCGTGCTCATCCAACTAAAAATGATGATGGTACTGAAGATACTGGTGCTGCTGTAAGTATTACTTCAACTAGTGCTGATAGTAATATTTCTGTTAAAATTACTGGGGGTAATATAACTAGTGAAAACGGTAATGCTTTATATGAAGGTATTGCTGAAGGAAGAACTGAAGTAACTGAATCTAAAGTAAGCGATTTTGCTATTACTGGTGGTGAATTTACAAGTGCCGAAGGTAAAGATAGCGTTGTTGCTGAAAATTATGCTGAATCATTTATTAGTGGTGGAACATATAGTACTCCAGTTTCTAAATATTTTGATGATGAAAAAGTTGGTCAATCAGTAAGTGGTCAAGTAGGTGACGTTCACAAAATTAATGCTGTTGCCGATAATGGTACTGTAACTGTAAACGAAAATGCTGTTGCTGGCGAAACTGTCACTGTTAGCGCTACTGCTAAAGATGGTTACCAATTAACAAGTATTGTTATTACTGATAAAGATGGTAAAGAAGTTACTTTAACCGATGGTAAATTTACTATGCCAGCTAGTGACGTTACCGTAACTGCTACCTTTGCTGCTATTAAAACTGATGATACTGTAACTGAAGCTCCAAAAACTTTAGATGCTATCGTTGGTTATGCGGCTTTAGCTCTAGCTAGTTTAGGTTTAGTAGGGGTATCTGTTAAAAAATATTTAAGAAAAAATTAATTAAAGAAAAAGAAGTTTAATAACTTCAAAATCTTATTTTTTCGGTGGAACTAAATCAATTCCACCTTTTTTATTGAAAGGGTTACATTTAAGTAAACGCTTAATAATTAAGTAACTACCCTTAATAGTCCCGTGAATTTCCAAAGCTTCAATTGCATAATTACTACAAGTCGGATAAAAACGACAATGATTATGGAAATCTCCGGGAATACTTTGATATAATTTAATTAATTTTATTAAAAATTTTTTCATATTAATCAAACTTATTGTAGCATTATTTTTCCTCTAAAGCTAGTAAAATTTATTTATTAGTTTGCCTTTCTTTAATTTACATAATTTAAGATAAGTGCTATAATACTAATGTAAAAAGGTGAATATAAATGCCCAAAAAAAATGATAAAAAAGATATACCTAAATTAAAAAAAACAACTAAAACCAAAAAAAGACTTAAATCCTGGGTTTGGCTTGTTTTATTAGCAATTAGTCTTGGCGGACTGTTTTTTTCCGGCTATAAAATTTTAGCCTGGAATAATGATAATAAGAAAACCGAAGCGCAAATAAAAGAAATCGAAAAAGTAATTAAAGTGGAGGAAATTCCTAATGATGAAGAAACCCAAGAAATAGTCAATCCTCCTAGCACTAAGCCTAATCCTAATAATGATTATTGGAATTATATTAAGCTTCCCTTAATTAGTGTTGATTTTACTGAATTATTAAAGAAGAACTCAGATACGGTCGCCTTTATTAAAGTAAATGGTACGAATATTAATTATCCGGTGGTGCAAACAACCGACAATAACTTTTATCTAAACCATTCTTATAATAAAACCAAAAATGAAGCCGGATGGGTTTTCTTAGATTATCGTAATAATATCAATAACTTAGATGATAATACGATTATTTATGCTCATAGTAGACTAGATACCACCATGTTTGGTTCTTTACGTCTTATTTTAACTAATAATTGGTACAAAGATACCGATAACTATGTTATTAATATCTCGACCCCCGAATACAATACTTTATGGCAAGTTTTCTCCGTCTATGCCATTCCCACTGAAACTTATTATTTAACTTCCAATTTTGCAACGGAATCTTCTCATCAAGAGTTTATCAATACTATTTTAAGTCGCAGTGCCTTTAATTTTAACACAACCGTTGATATTAATGATAAAATTTTAACTTTATCGACTTGTAAAAATAATGACCGTAAAGTAGTCTTACATGCTAAATTAATTAAACAACAAGCTCGTTAAACCGTAAAAAAGTCAAAAAAGCAAGTATATTTACTTGTTTTTTTATATAATATATAGTAAAATAATCTCGGCAAATAAATTGCAAATACACATTAATGGTGAGTTTTATTTCTAGTGCTATTAAAAAAATAGTGGAATAAAATGCTGACCCATTAAGAGGTAAAAACGAAAGGATGGGATGATTTATGGCCGTTGTTTCTATGAGTTATTTATTAGAAGCAGGAGTTCATTTTGGACATCAAACTAAAAGATGGAACCCTAAAATGAAAGAGTACATTTTTGGTACAAGAGAAGATATTTATATTATCGACCTTGAAAAAACCACTAAGAAATTAGAGGAGGCATATGAAGCTGTTAAAGCTATCGCCGATAATGGAGGAACTTTCCTATTTGTTGGTACTAAAAAACAAGCTTCCGAAGCCGCTAAAGAAGAAGCTTTAAGAAGTAATTCTTACTATGTAACTGAAAGATGGTTAGGGGGAACTTTAACTAACTTTAGAACTATTAGAAGAAGAGTAAAACGTCTTGAAGAAATCGAAAATATGGAAAAAGAAGGTAGATTTGAATTACTACCTAAAAAAGAAGTTATTGGTCTTAAAAAAGAATACGAAAAACTAAATAAGATTTTATGTGGTATTCGTAATATGGACAAACTTCCTAATGCTTTAATTATAGTTGACCCTAAAAAGGAAATCAATGCTATTAGAGAAGCTAGAAGATTACGTATTCCTGTAATTGGTTTAGTAGATACTAATTGTGACCCTGATGACGTTGATTATGTTATTCCTGGTAATGATGACGCTGTAAGAAGTGTTAAAGTTATTCTAGGGGTTTTAAATAATGCTATTTGTGAATCCCGTAATTTAGAAATGGTTGATTATGTTACTGAAGAAGATAAGAAATCTGCAAGTGAACCAAAAACTATGGATGAACTAATTAAAGAAGAACCCAAAGAACTTAAAAAATCTGATTTAGAAGAACCTACCAAAGATGAAGTAAAACCTAAAAAGGAATCTAAAAAAGAATCTCATAAAGAAGAACCTAAAAAAGAAGCTGAAGAAGTTAAAGAAACTAAAAATTATAGTGATATGACTTTAACTGAACTTAAAGCTCTTGCTAAAGAACAAGGCATAAAAGGTTATTCTACAATGAAAAAAGATGAAATAATCGCAAATTTAAAATAATTATAAAATAAAAGGAGGAAATAAAAATGGAAGTTACCGCAAGTATGGTAAAAGAACTTCGTGAAATGACTGGCGCTGGCATGATGGATTGTAAAAAAGCCTTAGCTGAAACAAAAGGCAATCTGGACGAAGCTGTTAATTGGTTAAGAGAAAAAGGTATTGCTAAAAGTGCTAAGAAAGAATCTCGAATTGCAGCCGAAGGATTAGCTAATATTTATATTAAGGATAATCGTGCTGTTATTTTAGAAGTTAATAGTGAAACAGATTTTGTTAGTAAAAATGCTGAATTTACTAGTATGATTGATACCATCGGAAATACTATTTTAAATAGTGAAGCTACTACTTTAGATGAAGCTTTAGCTCTAAATTGTGAAGAAGGAACAATTCATGACCTTATCGTTGCTAAAACTGCTAAAATTGGGGAAAAACTATCTTTACGAAGAATTGAAGTAGTTACCAAAAATGCTAATGAAGTATTTGGAGCTTATCTTCATATGGGTGGTAAAATTGCAGTTTTAAGCGTTATTGAAGGCTCTACTGAAGAAGTTGCTAAAGACGTTTCAATGCAAGCCGCGGCTATGCGTCCTCAATATGTATTTATTGAAGACGTACCAACAGAAGTTGTTGAAAAAGAAAAAGCTATTCAAAAAGAATTAGCTATGTCTGAAGGTAAACCTGCTGAAATCGCTGAAAAAATGGTTGAAGGCCGTATCAAAAAATACTTTAAAGAAATATGTTTAGCTGAACAAGCCTTTATTAAAGATGGCGATATCTCTGTAAGTACTTACGTTAAAAATAATGGTGGTACCATTAAGAAAGTTATTCGTTATGAAGTAGGCGAAGGTATGGAAAAAAGAAATGAAAACTTTGCTGAAGAAGTAATGAACCAAATAAAAGGAAACTAATCAATCGATTAGTTTTTTTGTTGTAATTTCTAAAATTTATGCTATAATAAATATAGGTAAGCGTTAGGGATTCGAACCTAATGTCTACTTTTTTTGCAAAGTGACGCTAAGAAGGAATTCTAGCGTCTTTGTTTTTATTCTTATCAAGATTACTCTTTTACGAACCTTCTTCATATAATCAACTCCAATCTACTCCAAAACCCCCTAGAGGGAGGAAATAAATTATTGTCAAAAACTGAAGTTAGGTAGACACTAGCCCTAACGCTTAAGTAAATATTCTAAAACTGGAATAGGAAATCGTCAAGAAAAATCGGTCGACAAAATTCGACATAAAAATAGCTGGCATAAACTAGCTATTTTAAAATGCTTTTAGGATAAGGTTTCCTTTCATCAGTTAATCCCAATAAATAATCAATAGAAGTCTTATAATATTTAGCAAGCTTAATTAGATGATAAATAGGAATAGTCCTAACTCCTGTTTCATATCGCGAATACTGTACTTGGCTTATTTTTAAAATTTTAGCAATATCTGCTTGTTTTAAATCATTGTCTTCTCTAATTTCTTTTAGACGGTTTACATTCATTATATATCCATTTCTATATTAATTTTTTAATTAATATTCTAACTATTTTAAAATACTTTTTGGATAAGGTTTTCTTTCATCTGTTTTTCCTACTAAATAATCAATAGAAGTTTTATAATAATCTGCTAGAATATTAATTTTTTCTAAAGGAATTACTCGTATTCCTAGTTCATACTCACTATATTGTTGTTGAGTAATATTAAGAATTTTAGCAATATCTTTTTGAAATAAATCATTGTCCTCTCTAATTTCTTTTAAACGATTTACATTCATTTTTCTCACTCCTATATTAATTTTCTCATACATAAATTTTTATGTATTGACATACGCGAGTTTTCGTGTATAATAAAAGTATATACATAAAATATAATGTATGAAATGAAGTAGCACTTAATGAATAGGAGTAGGGAAGATGAAAATTGAGAAATTAAATTATGGAAAAGAAAAAAATAA
>CANQHB010000058.1 GCA_947623755.1 uncultured Bacilli bacterium
TATTTATTATTTTTCGTGACAATTACTAATTTTCTTTCTTCCGTATCACGATAAATATATAAAATTGCTCGATAATAAATACTAAGTTCTACATTATTAGCTTTATAAACAAACATTTTATTATCAAAATTTCTTTTTAATATTTCCTTTATATCTTTAATAAATCTTTTATCAAATTCATGAAATTTTTCAATAAAATCAAAAACTTCATATACACTTCTATGCACTGATTCAAACATTTTATCATGATTAGTAATGAAGATTATTTCACTTTCATAATCTACATCTCTAATTAACTTAGCAACACTAATACCACTTACTTTATTACCAAGCTCAATATCCAAAATATAGATTTTCCTTTCATCAGTATTTTGAATTTCTTGTTTTAATTCTCCATTTACCTTTGTAAATTCTAATACTTTACAATTTGAATCTACATGTTCTACCAACAATTTTTTAATGTGCAAAATCTCCTGTTTATCATCATCTACTATCACATACTTAACCATTCTAATCAACTCCATACCGTTTACCCACAGTAATTATATTATAAAATCGCTATAAAGTCAAAAAAAATATGATGTTAGACACCATATTTTTTTACTTGTAGTAAACAATCAGTAATGTAACTATTCTTATTTTGTAAATAATAGATATTTTTATTATCCACTTTTATTAAAGGAATATCCTTATTTTTCCCAAATAAAATAATATCTTTATCCAGTCTTTCTTGAAAATATTCTAATATTTTAGGTATATCTTTAAAATAGGTCAAATCCAAATATATCCCCTCATTAAAATTTATAACTAAATAGGTATTATTAACTTCCATATAAATAGCGTCCCTATCAAAGTAGTCTTTAATCTGAACATATTCCACTTTTGCAAAGCCTAAATCCAAAAAGATATTATCAATAAAAAACTTATCACTCTCTTTAAAATAAGTATTCCACACAAACTCAATTTTGTCTCCCAAAATCTTTATTCTAATTTTCTCCTGTTTAAGTAGTTTTAAAAATTCCTCCATAAATAGTTCTTTATCTTTAATAAACCCTCTATCAATACTTTTAAACTTTTTGTTAATAACTTTATTTTTATTCACAATAAAAATTATATCGTCAGCTATATAAATACTCATAATTAACCTTTTTAAAAAACCTACCAAGTAGGTTAATTTAATTTCGTAATATCCATCGCGTAAAAAGTTTCCGGATTTATTAAAGTACCATTATAATAAACTTCAATAAGTAAATTATACTTATCTTTACTAATTTTATTACTACTAGCTACCCCAATTTTTTCGCCTTGACTTATAACGTCTCCCACTTTTACTTCTGGTTCCACGCTATAATAAATAGTCCGCAAATTCGTATTATGTTCAACTTCCACTAGTGTTCCTAAAAGTTCATCTTCCTTAATATTAATAACGGTTCCATCTAAGACGCTTACTATATCAAAAGCTTCATCACTTCGATATAACGTCCCTGTATTTTTCATGTAAGTATTTTGAAATTCAATTAAAGAATTTTGTTGTTCTATTTCCGTTGCCTTAATATCATAAAATGATTTTGCAATACTTACTTTATCACTAGTATAAGGTTTTATTATTCCCTCTGATAAAGAGCCATCTGTTTCCACCACCGTGGTGGCATCTCCATTCTTTAATATTCCAATCGCATATAAATAATTGGGATTAGTGGAAATTAAACTACTAACCAAGCTTACTGCCCCGAACACTACCATTAAAATAATTACATATAATGTCGGTAAAACATATTTTTTAAGTTTTCTTTGTTTCATTACCTTATTCAACCTTTCTACTATTAAGTTGAACAAGTTTTGTTAATTTATACTTGAAATAATTTAACTTCCGTATTTTTATAATAATGACTTAAAATATCTTTATAACTATAACCTTCCTGGGCCATACCCTGAGCTCCATACTGGCTCATCCCAACACTATGTCCAAAGCCATAAGTCGTAATTACTACTTTATCGCTTGCTACCTCAATTTTAAAATCTGTCGACTTTAAGCCTAGCTTATTAAATATTTGTAGTCCACTAAAAGTCTCATTATTAATTGTTATTTCTCTTACATAATTATTATCGCTTCTAACTATATTACTAATATTTAAACCTTCACAACTAATATTTAACTTACTACAAAAACTAGCTTTACTAATTGTTCTGGTACTTGTATAAGATTGATAATTCTTATCCCAATTTGATTCCACACTAACTAAATAAGGTTTATCTTCATTAAATACGGTTTTAGCGTCCTCTGTATAACCATTTGAAATCGCAAAGTAATAAGCACTAATTATCTTATCATCATAAGTTACTACCTCACCCTTAGTTTCATTTACTGCTTGTTTTATTTTATTATAATAAAATTCATAATCACTACCCCATCTTTGTCTTAACGCTTCTTCTCCTAAATACACCTGGTCACTTACCGTTGTACTTAAAACATAACCATTATTCTGACTTTTATATAAAGCATAAGTCCTGGCCGCAACAGCCTGGGCTTTTAAAGCTTCTTCTTGAAATGAGGCTGGCATTTCCCCTGCCACTACCCCAATTACGTATTCTTCTAAATCAATTTTAAAAGGATTACTCTTATCTTTATTATTGCTAATTAATACCTGTACTGGCTCATCTTTTATAACTTCTTCTTCTGTTTCTTCTTTAGGTAATATCTTTAATGCATAATTTTCTAAAGTTACACCTTTATAAACTGGTACTTCTTCTTTTTTGGTAACAAATGTTATCGGTAATAAAATTCCAATTATTAAAACTAGTATTCTATTCATGTATCCTCCTATCTAATTATATGAAGATAAAAACTAAAATATTTTATACAACTTTATCTTGTAAAAATAAGGTATTTTAAGATATAATATAAAAAGAATAGAGGGTCATTATGAAACAAACATTAAAAAATATGAATATTACTAACAAGCGGGTTTTACTCCGTTGTGATTTTAACGTTCCCATTAAAAATGGCAATGTTTTAGATGAAACTAAAATTATTAAAAGTATCGATACAATTAAATTTCTTCTTGACCATAATTGTAAAATAATTATTATGAGCCATCTAGGCCGTATCAAAACAAAAGAAGATAAATTAACTAATTCTCTAGAACCTGTCCAAAAAGTTTTAGCTAACCTTTTAAATACTCCCGTTAAATTTGCCAAAGATATTTTATCCCCTGAAACTAAAACTATGGCTTTAAACTTGCAACCTAAAGAGATTCTGCTTCTAGAAAATACGCGTTTTCTAGACGTTCCCAATAAATTAGAAAGCACTTTAAATGAAGAAACTGCCCAAAAACTAGCCGAGTTAGGAGAAGTTTTTGTTTTAGACGCCTTTGCTTCTGCTCATCGTGCGCACACATCAGTGGTCGGTATCCCAAAATATCTTCCCAGTTGCATTGGCTTCTTATTTGCCCAAGAACTAGATATGTTAAATAACTATGTTTTAAATCCTAATCATCCCTTTACAGTTATTATGGGCGGAGCCAAAGTTGATGATAAATTAAGCATTATCAAAAGCCTTCTTCCTAAATGTGATAATCTTCTTGTAAGTGGAGGTATTGCTAATTCCTTTTTAGCCGCTTTAGGACTTAATACTGGTGCGTCCTTAAAAACTGAAAATGCCGATATTATTAAAGAACTTAAGACTCTTATGTTTGAATATAAAACTAAATTTGCTTTCCCCCTAGACGCTATTGTTGAAACAACCTATGAACATACTCCTAACCTAAAAGCTATAAATGCCATCGAAACTAATGACGTTATTAAAGATATTGGGGCCAAAACTATTGCTAAATATTCTTCTATAATTAATAGTAGTGCCACTGTTTTCATTAATGGCCCTATGGGTATTTATGAAGAAACTGCTTATAAAAATGGTACTATCGAAATATTAAATACCCTCAAAAATACCAAAGCCGATGTCGTTATTGGCGGTGGAGATACCATTTCCGCCCTTAATAAATTAGGCTTTACTAACGCTTTTGCTAATATCTCAAGTGGAGGGGGAGCTACTCTTGAATATATTGCTAATGGAACATTACCTGGTCTTGAAGCCATAAGTGAGGAAGATAACATTGAAATACTTGATTTGTAATTTAAAAGCTAATAAAACCTATGATGAAATGCTAGATTATAAAGAAGCTTTAAAAAATCTCAACTACTCCCAAGTTGAATTTATCTTAGCTCCCAGTAATATCTATCTAAGTTTATTTAAAAATACTAATTTTAAACTTTGCACCCAAGACATTACTTTAAATGAAGACTTAAATCTAACGGGCGATATTACCATTAAACAATTAAAAAGTCTAAATGTTTCTTACACTATTATCGGCCATTATGAACGTCGAAAATTTTATCATGAAACCACTTATGATATCTTAACTAAAATAAAATTAGCCCTTCATAATAATTTAAAAGTAATATATTGTATTGGTGAAACTAAAGAAGAGTTAGAACGTCACGTTGAATATCAAGTCTTAGAAAAAGAACTAGCTCGCGTTTTAAATAATATTCCCACCTCTTCTTTTAAAAATCTTATCATTGCCTATGAACCTAGCTATTTAATTGGTACTAATGATACTTGTAATATTGTTAAAATAAAAGAAACTATAAACTTTATAAAAAAATTAATTTTCGATTACTATGAAGAAGATATCCCTGTTGTTTATGGTGGTAACATAAATATTAATAATATTAAAGCTTTCACCACTATTTCTACTTTAGATGGTTACATTATTGGTTCTTCATCATTAAATCCCACAAATATAGGAATTATTCTTGATAATTTGACTAAATGTTAAGAATAGTTCTTTTTTTTCGACATTCTTCGACAATTATTTACATATATTGACAAAAGTTGTCAAAAGATTTACTTGATACCAGAGAGTGTATGTGCTACAATTATCTTGCGTGTAGTAAATAGGTAACTAAATGTAAGGAGAAAAAAATGGAAAACGAAATTAAAATTTTAGTTGTCGACAACAATACTAACGTCACTTCTAAAATCAAAGAACAATTTAGTAGTCACGCAGTAATCAAAGTAGTAAACACAATTGAAAACGGGGCGGATGCTTTAGATTACATCCTAAAAAACAAAAATGAATTTGACCTTCTAATCATGGATTTAATTCTACCCGAAGTCGATGGTCTAACCATTCTTGCAAGAATGAAAGAAGAAAACATAAAGAAGAAAGTTATTGTGATAACCAGTTACAAAAAAGAGTACACAATTAATATGACCAATAACTATGGTGTAAGCTACTACATGTTAAAACCTTTTAGTATGCTAGCATTAGAAACTCGTATTTTAGACTTAGCTAACAAAGATTTAGTCAAGTCTCAAGAATTAAGTGAAAACGAAAAACAAATTCACGTCGCTATATCTAAATTATTGCACCAACTAGGAATACCAAGTCACATTAAAGGTTATAGTTATATTCGCGAAAGTGTCTTCCTATTCTATCAAAATAGTGAAGCTTATAGTGGCATAACCAAAGAAATTTATCCTGAAGTAGCCTTAAGATACGCCACTACTGCTTCTCGCGTCGAACGTGCTATTCGCCACGCGATTGAAGTAAGTTGGACAAGAGGCGACTACGATTTAATGGAAGAAATATTTGGTAATAGTGTTGCTTTTGACCGTGCTAAACCAACTAACTCTGAATTTATCGCCACTATTGCCGACCGTTTACGATTCGACCATAAATTATTACATATCTAAGGACTTAAGGTCCTTTTTTATTATTAATTGTATTTTTTTGTAATTTATGATATTATTTTGACAGAAGGTGAGCTTATGCGAAAAATCTTAACAGTGATTTTAGATGGGTTTGGTTATCGAGAAGAAGAATATGGTAATGCTATTAAAATGGCGGATACCAAAAACTTTGACCGGCTTTGGGAAACTTTTCCAAGCACTACTTTATATGCTTCTGAAGAATATGTAGGTCTTAATCCTGGCGAATTTGGTAATAGTGAAATTGGCCACATGACTATTGGCGCCGGCCGTCTAATTAAACAACATGG
>CANQHB010000059.1 GCA_947623755.1 uncultured Bacilli bacterium
AATTAGAAATTTTAAAAAAATGTCAAATTTTTTTATTTGGCATTTATTTTTTGTTCGTATTCAGTTAAAATATTTAAAAATTCTGCTTCAGTTTTAGCTTGACATATTTTTTCTTTATAAATCTTGGACTCTGGCATGCCTTTTAAATAATATAAAGCATGAGTTCTTATTTCTAATAAAGCTACTTTTGGGTTTTTGTCTTCCTTTAGTAAATTAAAATGGGTTCTAATCATGGCTAATTTTTCCCTATTGGTTGGAGGTTCAATAAGACTACCATCTTTTAAATAAGCATTACACTCTTTAAAAATCCAGGGATTACCTAAAGCGGCACGACCAATCATTACAGCGTCACATTTGGTGTACTCTAGCATTTCTTGGGCTTTTTTATGGGAAGTTACATCCCCATTTCCAATTACGGGAATATTAACATTTTCTTTAACTGCTTTAATAATATCCCAATTAGCTTTACCACTATAGCCTTGAGACCTAGTGCGGGCATGAATAGCAATAGCTTGGGCGCCATTTTGCTCACAAATTTTAGCGACTTCAACGGCATTAATATGTTCTTCATCCCAGCCACTCCGAATTTTTACGGTGACAGGAACAGAGACATTGGCAACGACATTTTTGACGATTTCCCCTATTTTCTTAGGATCCTTTAATAGCGCACTACCAGCTTGAGCTCTTAAGGCTACTTTCGGAACGGGACACCCCATATTAATATCGATAATATCGGGATGGCATGTTTCTTCCACAATTTGGGCGGCCTTAACAAAAGTAGGAACGTCACTGCCAAAAATTTGTTGGGCAATAGGACGTTCTTCCGCACTCATTTTAAGTAAACCTAAAGTTTTAGTATTAGCATATGTTAAAGCATTAGAGCTTACCATTTCCGCATAAATTAAACCAGCGCCCATTTTTTTGATAATTTTACGATAAGAAGTATTAGATATGCCAGCCATAGGAGCCAAAACTAAACGATTAGGAATATAGACATTTCCAATATAGAAACTATCGTTCAATTTCAACTTCGTCTCCGGTATTTAACATAAAGCAGTTAGCGTCATCTTTATCAATATGGATTTCATAAAAGCCATTATCTTTAATTTTTACAAAGGCTTCCATTACTCCTCCTTTATCATTTTCGACTTTGACTTTAACTAAATCCTCATTTTTTAAACCTAGTTCCCGGGCTTTATTAGCATTCATATGAATATGTCTTTCCGCTTGAATACAAGCATTCTCTAATGTTACTTCACCTTTAGGGCCAATAACCGTAATGGTGGCACTATCTTCTAAGTCCCCACTTTGACGAACAGGTGGATTTACGCCTAAAATTAAAGCGTCAGACCTCGCTACTTCGACTTGATTATAAGGACGAAGTGGTCCAATTAAGCGAACATTTTCAATGGTGCCTTTAGGCCCTTTTAGGGTTACTGTTTGAAAAGCCGCATATTCCCCGATTTGATTTAAAGGCCTTTTAATAGAGATGGGCTCATCAAATAACTTATCATATACTTCCTTAGTAAAATGACAATGCCGATTACTTACGGCGATAGTTCCAATAATTTTTTCTTTATTTTTAACCATTTTATTCAACTCTTTTCTAGAATTATTTTAACAAAAAAAAGAAAAAAAAAGAAGATTATTTTATAAATTCTTCTTTATTTCATTAATTACGTCTAATTCATTAAAGTAATATTTAGTACCTTTAATGTCTTGATATTCTTCATGACCTTTGCCAACTAAGAGGATTAAGTCTCCTTCTAAAGCATTATTGCAAGCATATTTTATGGCATCAGCGCGGTCAGGAATTTCAATATATTTAGCATTTACTTTATCTAAGCCAACCTTAATATCATTATTAATAGAGCTTATTTCTTCAAAGCGAGGATTATCCATTGTAATAATACATAAATCACTAGCACCGCCAATAATTTCGCCTAAGTTATAACGTCTTTCTTTAGGGCGATTACCACCACCGCCAAAGATACTAACTAATCTTTTAGGATTATAAGCTCGTAAGGTTTTAACTAGTTCTTTCATTCCATCTTCAGTATGGGCATAATCTATTAAAACTTTATATTTAGGAGTTACTAACGCTGTTTCCATCCGGCCTCTTACTTTAACAGTAGTTAGAGCGTCCTTTAATTTAGCTGAATCTATTCCTAATTTATGACAAACCATAATAGCACATAAAGCATTATAAACATTAAATTCACCAGGCATAGTCGTTCTAAAAGTATCATTTACAAGACCAGTGGTAGTAAATTCAGAGCCAAAGAAATCAGAGTCATTAATTAGTTTTACGTCACTAACTTTTAAATCAGCCGAATTTTTTATGGCATAAGTATAAATAGGAACAGAAACACCTTTTAAAACTTCATCTAAATATTCAGAATCATTATTGCTTATAACCATTTTACTATTTAAGAATAATTTGTTTTTACAAGCAACATATTCTTCATGGCTTTCATGTTCACCTGGGCCAATATGGTCTGTGGTTAAATTAGTTAAGACGCCAATATCAAAGGTAATACCGGCAAGACGATTTAATTTAAAAGCTTGACTAGAAGTTTCCATTACGACATGGGTAATTCCGGCGTCCACCATTTCTTTAAAAGACTTCGCAACTTCATAAGATTCAGGGGTGGTATTATTAGTATGAAGTACTTTATCATTATATTTAATGCCAATACTACCAATTAAACCACATTTTATATTATTTTTTAAAAGCATTTCTCTAATCATATGCGTGGTAGTAGTTTTACCAGTCGTACCAGTTACACCAATAGTCACTAATTTCGAAGCAGGATTATCAAAGTAATTTAAAGACATATAAGCAAGAGCAACCCTGGTATCATCTACTTTAATTACCGTAACATTACCATGAATGTTAACCATTTTGGAAACAACTATAACGCTAGCACCTTTACTTACAGCCTCAGGAATATACTCATGGCCATCAGCATTATAGCCTTTTAAACAAACATAAATATCATTTTTAGTAACTAATCTACTATCATATTTGATATCATTTATTTCTTGGTCAAGACTACCATTTAAAATAACATAACTTAAATTTTTTAAAACTTTTTCTAACTTCATTTTATCCTCCTATAATATGTGAAACATCTATTTCACTTTCAAATACAAAGTTACTTGGTCCTTTCATATATAATTCTTTAGAATTACTATCATATTCAATTTCTAGTAAGCCCCCTATTTGTTCAACGGTACATTTATTAGAAGTTAAGCCTAATTCATGAGCAAAGACCACGGCGGTAGAACAACCTGTCCCACACCCGATAGTTTCGCCAGTACCTCTTTCCCATTCGCGAATTTTAATGTAATCTTTATTTACTACTTGAGCAAATGTGACATTGGTTCTGTTAGGAAAGACTTCCAATTTATTTTCAATGGCAGGGCCATACTTAGCAACGTCAAAATTCATAACGTCATCCACAAAAATAACAGTATGAGGGTTACCCCAAGATAGAGAACTCATTTTAAAAGTTTGGTCTAAGACTTCAACTTCTTCCATAATAAATTTATCTTTAGTAGTATTAACAGGTATTAGGGAAGCTTCAAATATTGGTTTACCAATATTGGCTTTAATATTAGAGACTAAGCCATCCGTGACGGTAAGTTCAAGATTTTTAATACCACCTAAAGTTTCGATGGTTAAATTAGTTTTCGTAGTTAGTTTATGGTCGTAGACGTATTTTCCAACACTTCGAATTGCATTACCACACATTTCGGCTTCAGTGCCATCAGGATTAAAGATACGCATTCGAAAGTCGGCAATAGTACTAGGACAAATAAGAACCATACCATCACTACCGATTCCGAAATGATGGTCCGAAACAAATTTGGCTAGTTCATTTAAATTCGAAAGTTTTTGGTTAATGGCGTCAATATAAACATAATCATTACCAAAAGCTTGCATTTTTGTAAAGCGCATTTTAATTCACCTCTATTCTAGTCTAATGCTTGTTTTAAATCGGCGATTAAGTCATCAACATTTTCAATTCCGACAGATAGACGAAGTAAAGTATCGGTTATACCTAGCTTTTCCCGAACTTCTTTAGAGACTTCTGTATGGGTTCGACTTGCTGGATGAGTGACAAGACTTTCAACACCGCCAAGACTTTCTGCGAATAAAATTAAATTTATTTTTTCTAAAAATTTGTTTACTGTATCCATACTATCTAATTCAAAGGAAATCATGCCTCCAAAGCCGGTAGTTTGTTTTAAAGAAATAGCATATTGTGGATGGTCTTCAAAACCAACATAGTAAACTTTTTTTACTTTTGGATGATTTCGTAGAAATTCGGCGACTTTTTTTGCATTAGAAGCATGGCGGTCCATTCTAACGGCTAAAGTTTTAAGGCCTCTTAGAGCTAACCAAGAATCCATTGGAGCAAGACAGGCACCATAAATCGCCATTTGAAGATTTAAGAAATCGGCTTGTTCTTTAGTTTTAACAACAACAACGCCCGCTAAAACATCATTGTGACCAGCTAAATATTTAGTGGCACTATAAACAACAATATCCGCGCCTAAATCTAAAGGCTTTTGGAAATATGTTGTTAAAAAGGTATTATCTACCACAACGGTAATGCCTTTTTGATGGGCTAGTTCACAAATAGCTTTAATATCAGCGACTTTCATCATCGGATTAGTTGGGGTTTCAATAATCATCATCTTAGTGTTAGGTTTAATATTGTTTTTTACTTCTTCTAAATTAGTAAAATCAACTTGTTTATATAAAACACCATTATATTTTAAGACTTCATCGCAAGCTCTTACTGTGCCACCATAAACATCATCGGATACTAAAACATGTTCTTTGGGTTTTAGCATGGTTAAGACTAGAGAAGTTGCCGCCATCCCACTAGATACAGCAAAAGCGCGATAACCATGGTCTAGTATAGCCATAGTTCTTTCAAATTCTTCACGTGTAGGATTAATAATCCGACTATAATTAAAGTTCGTATTTTCTTTAATGCCAATGTGGCGATATGTGGCAGATTGAAAGATAGGAAAACTAATGGCTCCCGTTACAGGGTCATGGCCTAAAGCCCCTCTTACGACTTTAGTATCATCATGTAAATTTTCCTTTTTATCATATACGGTATAATTTGTAAAATTTTTCATAATTCCTCCATTTTACAGGATATTCCCTTAAATTAAGTATATCTAGCTATTTTTTGATTGTCAAGTTTATGACCACTACTTTACAGTTAATTATATGAAAAAAAGAAAGATTTTAGCCTTTCTTTATTTTTTCAGAATTAGTTTATATACTTCTTCATGAATAGCGTCAATAGTTTTTAAAGTATTATTTTCAACACAATTTATGATATCATAATTATAAAGCTTAGCTAATTCTAGATAGGCTTTTTCGCCTAAATGTAAATATTTTTCGTTAGCTTCCGCTTCATCAGGCAATTCTAATCTATTCTTTTTTAGAATACAAGCATATTCATAAGGCATATAAAGCAAGATAACTTGATTAGGACGTGGTAATTCCATAATTTCATATTCTAGGGTATCTATTTTAGCATACATTTTTTGCCTTTCTTGGAAGTCTTCAATAAAACCACCACGATGAGCCATATTACTAGTAACATAACGGTCCACAATTAAAATGTAGCCTTCGCTTAAGTACTTTTGCATTAAAGGAAGATGATAACGCCGGTCGGCCGCATAATAACTTATGGCAGTTAGAGGGTCAACATTACCTCCACCCTCTTTAAAAAAGCCATGATTAGTTTTTAAAAGTTCTTCACACATAGCGGGTTTGCCTAAAAGACAGGCCCCAATAATTTTTCCCGTGGGACTATCATACATAGGATAAGACATTTGGGCAACTTTGTAGCCCTCTTTTTTTAAACGTTCTACTAATTTAGTAGTTTGTGTTTCTTTACCAGAACAATCGGTTCCTTCAAT
>CANQHB010000060.1 GCA_947623755.1 uncultured Bacilli bacterium
AATCCTCCTAAAAACTATTTTAAAATCTATATTTTAGCAAGCCTCACTATTATTTTTGCTCTAATCTGTATTAATGGTGTTTTTGGTGCATACCTAACTAGTATTTTTCGTTTTCCGGAATACATGGTTTTAAAACAATTAAAAATATTCCGCTTTATTGAAAAAGTTGAAAATATCTTTTCTGTTATTTGGATTATTGATTTATATATTACCTCCACTATGGCTATTTATTCCTTAAAAGAAAGTTTACCAGCCAAACATAATAAACTAAGTATGACTTTAATTCTTATTGCGACTATGCTTATAATTGATAACTTTTTTGGTTTTAACTACACTAATGAATTAGCTTCTTATTATATCTTACCTTTCATATCTTTAATCTTATCTATTATTATTATGATTCCTTTTATGTACTTAATAAAACGTCACTCTAAGTAATTATCAATTATATAATAAACTCCCTCATAAATATATTTATCTTGTTTATTTAAAGCATACAAAAATACTTCAATATTTAATTTCTTAAATTCTTCAATCATATGGGTACTTGCTATATCATAAATTATTCCTATAAAATCATAATTATAAGTAGCGCTACTATTAAAAACATAATTTAAAACCCCTACTTTAAAATTATGATTTTTAAATTGCCTTATAACACTATTAAAAAAACTCATTACATATATCTTTCTATTCTTATACTTATTAAGTAATTTAGTTAGTTTATTAATATCCATTTTTAAATCTTTTATTTCAATTAATATTATTTTTTTATTATCTAGTTTTAACACTTCTTCTAACTTAACTACTCCTTTATTTTTAAGTTCTTTATAAGTATACTTTCCAATAAATTTTCCTTCAATTAACGGATTATGATGAACGACAAATTCTTTATCTAAAGACGTATAAATATCTAATTCAAACCCCGCATACTTATCATCATTAATTGCCCCTAAAAAGGCCGGAATGGTATTTTCTTTTATATTCTCTTTTACTAAACCCCTATGTGCAATAAACATTTTATCACCATTAAATTATATGTCTAAACTTTAAAAAAACTTCTATAATAGAAGTTTATTCATAACTCATTTGGGTCACATCATAACCATAAAATTCTAAAATAGCCACAGCCTTTCTAGATTTAGTTCCTTTATTACATACAATAAAATAAGCACTATCTTTATTTAAATATTTTTTATAATTTAAAAGTAATGTTTCATAAGGTATATTAATGCTATCGGGATGATGATATTCTTTGTAATCTATAGGATTTTGTATATCAATTAGTACCCCCATACTTTTTGAGTAATTTTTTATATCTAATCTTTTCATACTTTATTATATTAACTAATAAAAAAAGAGCTTATCATAAAAGCCCTATTTTGTTTTTATTCTAGTTAATTCTTCTTCTGGTGTATAATTAATGACTGAAGAGGTTCTATAAAATAAAGGATTTACATATTTTAATAAGCCCTCAGTATCGCCAAAAGTAGTAATTCTAGGATTAATTAATAACTTATTTTCCTTATCTAATCGTCTTTCTTTATCATCTAACAATCTACCTAATACTTTTAATTGCCGATAACTAATATTATTATCACCACTTATGCTTAAAGTCATATTATCTAAATAGCCTAACTTACTTAATTCTAAAATAGTTTTAATATCATGACATATTAAAGTGTTTGTCATATCTTGTGGTAATTTTCTTAAAAATTCCAGCTTATTAAGTGTCTCTTCATGAATATTTGTATCATTTATAATACTTAAAGTATAGCCCTCTTTTATTTTATAAGTTTTTCTATCAATTACTTTAATTCCGGAAAAAGCAGCAATTTTATATAGGAATTTCTCATAAAAAGCTTGTTTATCTTCTATAGCTTGCTTATTTTTATCATAATATGTATAATCATGTTCTCCTAAAGCTACATACGTAGGCGCTACATTCCCTAAATCGCGCATAAAATTTAATAGATAATCTAACGCTTTTCTATCAAAATTTAATGGAAAAGTTGAATCTAAAATATTGCCCACTAAAAATATTGCGTCATATTCTTGTGCATTAATTTCCATAATAATATCCATTAATTTCTCACTATCATTTAAACTATAATAACGTAAATCTGATATTACTAAGGCTTTCATTCCTTCTTTTTGTTTACTTGGTATATCATATGTAAATAATTTCATTTTTTATCCCCCTTAAAAAAGCATTGCTATTATAGCATAAACCATCTCAAATGTCAAAAAAAGAGCCCTAAGACTCTATTCATTAAAGAAATCATCAAAAAATTCATCATCTGTTATAACATTTTCATTAACTATAATACTATCGGCGTCTACATTAATTTTAGGCTTGTTATTTTCTTCATCTAAATGTTCTTCCATTTTTTGAGGTTCCATTACTGGTGTTGGTGCTTGTTGTTCTTCCCCCACTTTTGGTTCTGGTTGCCTATTTTGTTCTATATTTTGTGGTCTTACAGTTTCCGGTATTTTTTCCTCTTCTTTTTTATTTTCTAATTCTGTCTTATTATCTGGCGCCTCTATCTTCGGCTCTATTTTTTCTTGTTGTTTTGCCATTTCCATCTTTTGTTTTTCTTCTTCTTCATCAAGTTCTTTTAGTCTCCGGTCAATATCTTTCATCATGGCATCAATTTCGGCATCCGTTAAAGTCCCCATCGGTTTATTAAACAAATCTCCATTACTAAATGGATTAGCCATCACTTTATTATCATTTACTGGCCCCATATTTGGCATAAATGGATTCCCAAAATTACTAGCAAATGGTGATGGTGTTACTTCTTTATTTTCTAAATTACTCATCATTTGTTTTCTTTTTTCTTCAGTGACAAACTTTTTAATATCAAAAAGTTCAATTTTTCTAATTTCTCTTTCCGGATAACTCATTTCTTCTCTAGTTATTCCCCAATCCATTTTAAAATCTGGTTCTAATTTTGTTTTAAATGGATTTTTTCTTAATCTAATAATAATTGCTTCAAATAATTTAAGTTTTTGTAAATCGGAAACTGTAACCAATGGTGTAGAGGCGGTTTTATCTTTTTCTTTCGATTTAACTTCCCCACACATTTTGGATATTTCTTCTAACGCGGCTAATTCCGTCGAAATTAAATATACTAAATTACCACAGTTACCTTTAATAATTTCGGCGACTTCTTTACCATAAACGTCATTTAATTGAGCAAAGTTTTGAATAATAAAGGTAAATCTAATATCTCTTGACCGGGCCGCACTAACCATTGAATCTACGTCTTTTAAAGGTGGCATATTGGCAAACTCATCCAAGATAAAATTCGTTCTATAAGGTAATTTTCCCCCATTTTCTTGGGCTATATCTATTAAAGTTTCATAACATTGCTTAATAAAGATTGTCATTAATGAATGATATGTTTTTTTCTCATCATGAATAATCATAAATACTGCGGTCTTCTCGCGGCCAATATCTTCCATCTTAAAATCGCTATACGCAAGCATTTCACTTAAAGATTCCCGCGAAGAAAATAATCTTATTTTTTGTCTAAAAGTTGACAATATTCCCCCCTTAGTTTCATTTGGGGCATTAATAGTATTAGAAGCGAATATATATGGACTAGACTCTTGTCCTTTTAAATTAAAATATTCTTTAATATACGTACTTGTCGCATATCTTTCCTCTCCAATACTACTCATATAATTAATACTATTTAAATTAACCTCTTTTTCTTCGGCGTCATAAAATAATCCTAAAGCTAACCCGGAAAAATAATCCGCGGCACTTTTCTCCCAGAAGTCACTATCATTACTTTTCTTTGTTTGGTCATATAAAATATTTAAGGCCACATCGTCCAATAATTCTGTTGCTTTATCCGTATTTCCTTCCTTAAAATAATGATAAGGCAAAGTAAGAGGGTTCCATGCATTACCATTTTTTGGTTCTCTAAAATTTAAAACAATAATTTTATATCCTCTATCTTTTAACCCTTTAGCGGCATATTTATAAATTTCCCCTTTCGGGTCCGTAATAATCATCGATTCCCCTTTTTTAGCTAAAATATTAACCATTGGTTTTACGACTGTTTGCGTTTTACCTGAACCAGTAGAACCAATAACTAAATTATGATATTCTCCATTATCAACCCAAACTTCTTTTCCATTATTAATTAAAGGAATCCCGGCGGCCGTTAAAGTATCAGCCTTTGGGTCAATCTTTACCATACCGGTATCGGTTTTAATTTCTTTTTCTGTACTCCATCTTGCATAGCCACTTTCCGTTTTTTCCCCTAATTTTATACCAAAACCTTTACCTTTTTCTTTATTAAATACATAAGAAGAAACACTAGAAAATATTATTACTAAAGACACAAAGAACATAAATAAAGTTATAAAAATATAATCACCTGTAAAAGCTTTAAAAGGAAGTAACCCATAAAACTCTCCTTCATTTATAAAAGATGAAAAATTAAGTACTGCAATTGCACATAAATATAACAATAAAACACAATATAAACAAAAAATTAAAAAGTCCTTAGGTGATATCTTAAATTTCATAATTAAGTCCTCCGTTCTTTAACTACATGTATTATACTACAAAAAAAATAAAAGTAAAAGTTATTTTTACACTAATTTATAAGGCATAAACAAATCATAAAATAAATTATTATTTTTATAAAATTCTTCTAAATCATAAGTATTCGTATATTGATTTAAAAATGTATTTAATTTTTCATTTCTTTCGTATTTATTATAATCTAAATTAGAAGCAATAGTATAATAATAAGCCGTATATAAATTAAACTCAGGTAAATCATAAGTTTCTTTTAAATTAGCCAAGCTTTCTTTATATTCTTTAAGTATTGTTTTTTTACTTTCCTCTGGATTAACTAATATTTCTTTCCCATTATTTAAACAAACTTCTTGATTTATTTTATCAATACATTCCAACCCTACAAATTTATAATTAAAAAACATATAAATATTTACTATCATAAATACGGCCGAAATAATAGCTAAAATCAATAACACTAAAATAATCCTATGTCCATCTAAAAAATTATTTACTTTCTTTATCATTTATACCGCCAAATCTTCTATCCCTATTTTCATACATAAATAATGCCTTATTAAACTCCGATTTCCCAAAATCTGGAAAATATGTATTGGTAAAATAAAATTCACTATAACTTAATTGATATAACATAAAATTACTAACTCGTAATTCTCCACCTGTTCTAATCAGTAAATCTATTGGTGGTAAATCATGATATAAGTATTTATAAAAGTCTTCTCTTTTAAAATTAGTTACATTCAAGCCCTCTTTAATATCTGTTGCTAACTTAATCGCCGCGTCCACTATTTCTTCTTGTCCGCCATAATTAAAGCAAATATTTAAAATACCTTCTTTATTATCTTTAGTCTTCTCCTGAATATTATTGATAGCCTCTATAACATCCCTTCGTAAGTTTTCTTTTCTTCCGGAAATAACGACTTTTATCCCTCTTTTATTAATTTTTTCAAACTTTGTATTAAAATATTTCACAATTAAATTCATTAAGTAATCTACTTCCTGCTTATCTCTTTTAAAATTATCCGTTGAAAAAGCATAAACACTAAGTACTTTTACTCCCATATCCATTGCATGAATAGCTAGTTTCTCTAAAGTTTTACTTCCTTCTAAATGTCCTTCACTTCTAACCATTCCTCGCTCTTTAGCCCACCGGCCATTTCCGTCCATAATTATTGCAACATGATTTGGTACTTTCAAAACACTTCCACCAACTTTCTAAATAATTATATCATAACTATTGCAAACTTTCTACTTTCTTGTTATAATTTTACTATGCTGATTTAGTTTAGTGGTAGAACGGAAGCATGGTAAGCTTCAAAGGACTGTTCAATTCAGTCATTCAGCACCATTTAGTGATTAAACTCCGATTTTATCGGGGTTTTTCTTATTTTT
>CANQHB010000061.1 GCA_947623755.1 uncultured Bacilli bacterium
GCTATACTTACTGTTAGTAACATTACAAACACTACAACTATTATTTTTTTATTCTTTTTCATTTTCTCAACTTCCTTACCCTAGAATTTTCTAGTTTATATAAAAATTATAAATGTTATTGTGTAAAAAGTCAAGATAATTGTCGCTATTTACGAATAATGTTTTGAATTTAAAGAATTTAATTATAAAATTTTTGCGGTGATAATAAATATGTATGATAATCGGTTAAGACAAATTCGAGAGAGAATTGGGATTCCTCAAAAAGAAGTTGCTAAATATCTTGGGCTTCAAAATACCACTTATTGTGATTATGAAAATGGGAAACAAACTATTCCCCTTAAACATTTAATTAAGGCTTGTGACTATTTTAATGTTTCTTTAGATTATATATTTGAATTTACGGATAATAAAAAATATCAAAAAATGAAGAAAGAATATGAACCAATATTGGTGGGAAAAAGATTAAAAGAGTTTAGAAAAACAAATAAATTAACGCAAGTTAAATTAGCGGAAATATTAAATACTACCCACTCAGTTATTGCAGATTATGAGCGAGGAAGATATTTAATATCAACTTCTTTTTTATATACAATATGTAAAAAATATAATATTTCCGCGGATTATATATTAGGAAGAATCAATTAAAAAAGCACTTAAAGGTGCTTTTTAAATGTCTAAACGTAGGACAATATCGCTTTCGGGATAAGTTATGCATGGATGAATGTAGTCATTTTCGGCCTCGGCTTCTTTTAGATAACTACCAATCATTTTTATTTTGCCTTCTAATAGAATGCTTTTACAATAGCCACATACGCCCACCCGACACATAGATGGAGCTTTAATACCAGCTTTTTCCATGGAAACTAAGAGAGTTTCATTACTTTTACATTTAGCTAATACAAAATCATTTTTTAAAATTACTTTTAATTCATATTCTTGGATTTCACTAGGGGTATAATCAACAAAGAAGTTTTCATAATGGACACTTTTTTTCGGAATATTAAATTCACTTAAAATTTCATTCATAGTTTTATATAAAGTTTTAGGGCCACACATAAAGATAGTATTAAATTCTTTTAAGTAAGGCTCAAGCATTTCTTTATTGATATGGCCACTAAAGTAGCCTTCTTTTTCTTCTCTAGTTAAAGTAATAACAAATTTTACTTTCTTACTTTTTTTATTTATTGCTTTTATTTCGTCTTTAAAGATGATATCTTCTTCTTTGCGGACAGAATAGAAAACCGTTAAATTGGCGTCATACACTTTATTTAAAATAGCATAAGCCATACTCATAAAGGGGGTAATCCCACTTCCGCCGGCGATAGCAATAATATTTTTTTCATCGCGAATACGATTGTAACCAAAGTCACCAATCGGACGAGAAATAGTTAGAGTGTCGCCAATTTTCATTTCATCAAGCATTATATTGCTTACTAGTCCGCCCTCCACTCTTTTAATTGTGATACGATACATTTTACTGGTTTTAGTAGGACTGGATGAAAGAGAATAAGCCCTCGTTACATAAATATCATCGACAAACATTTTGATACTTATATATTGTCCAGCCGTAAATGGAGCTAGTTCATAAGTACCTTTCGTCGAATCTGGGGTTAAAATAAAGCTTTTAGCATCGGGAGTTTCTTCCACTATATCCTTTATAATAACGTATTGTAAGTCTTTTATTTCTTGAGCTAGAGTATCGATGTGGGTATCTTTTGTTTTTTTACTAGAATATTCTGCAATAATATTTTTCCTTTCCGTATTAATTTTTGTTATTTTATTTTCCATTTGGCCCCTCCTTATGCAATAATTCTTCGGTTAAATAGTAACCACTATAAAAGGCATTGTCAACATGAGCGCCAAAAAGACTAGAGCCTCCCACAAAAGTAAAATCTTTTATTTCTTCTTCGGGATAAGTTAACAAGCGATTGATAGCGTTATCATAACCTTTTAACATATAACCATAAAAACTACCATTAACATTATTAGTATATTTAGATAAAGATACGGGAGTTATAACGGCGATTTCTTCAATATATTCTTGAATATCGATTTTAAAGGCTTCTTCAAATTTGGTAATTAAATCTTGGGCGATATATTCTTTAAATTCGGCATAATTTTTAGAATTAATACTTCTTAGAGCGTCATCAAAGAAAATTTTCTTTAAGACTAAGATGGTAGTATTTTTAGGAGAAGCAAGTTCATTTACAACATTAGGAACAATACCAGTAAAAGTATCATGTTCTAGAGAAGTCATAGTACTAGCATTAATTTCACTATTTAGAGTTTTTACTTGGTAATATTTATAATTTTTTAAACCTAACTCTTCACAACTACGATTTAGACCGAGATAGACCACCACCCCATTAGGAGATAAAGTACGGGCATTTTCAAGTCTATTTATTTCTTTGTGGTCTTCCATGATTAAATTTTTATAGACATAACGCTTAGAAGGATTAAAGATTACTTGTTTTGCTTTGTATTCTAGGTTGTCTTTAGTTTTAATTAGATAGAAACTAGGAGTTTTAGTAACTTCGGTAACAAAAGAGTTATAATAAATGCGGCCCCCTAATTCTTGATAACGATTAGCAAGTTTTAAAGTAAAATCTAAAGCTTTATTTAATAAGATAACGTCTTTTTTAAAGGTTAATTTATACATAAATTCGGAAAAATCAATAAAGCTTAATTTATGGATAGGACTACCGATTTCTAGCCAAAGGAAACTAAAACGATTAATAGTATCTAAAGGCATGCCTAAATCTTTTAAGCCATTTAGAGTGGAAAAATCAAGATATTTATAAAAATTAGGATATTTTTCTTCCGGAATATTTTTATGCTTTTTTAAAAGGTCTAGGGCTTCATGAATTTCTTGAGAAATTTGGATAAACTTTTTTAAAGAAGGCATGGAGCCAGCTTGAAGGCGCTCAAGTTCAGTTAAAAATGCGTCCATATCGCCTCTTATAATATAGTTAGATTTGGTGCTAAGTTCATTTAGGCGAATATTAAAAGGGATAACTTTGGTTTCTAACTCAATATCATATTTAGTTAAAAGTTCTTTTAAGGTACCAGTCGATTTATCATCACCATAATCATATAAATCATAAAGACTAGTATCAAATTCAAAACGGCCTTTTTTAATGTTAGATACTAAACCACCAGGTAAAGCATTTTTTTCTAAAATTAAAGTTTTCTTTTGATGGCTAGCAAGATTTAGGCCGGCGCTTAAGCCTCCCATGCCAGCGCCCACAATTATATAATCATATATCACAAGTATTCTCCTTTCTAGTAATAGGTAAATTCGGTTACTTCAGGCATATCATAACCATTGGCGGTAATAAAATCACGGTGTTTTTGAAGCATTAAGTTGCAGTAATCCGCTAATTTAGTTTGGGCTAAAGAATCAATATTTAAATATTTTAGAGCTAATAAGACTAAGCTATAACGGTCAATGCCATTTAAAACGCGCATATCAAATGGAGTGGTAATGGCCCCTTCTTCTTTATAACCACGAACATGCAAATTAGAATTATGGCGATTATAAGTAAGTTCATGGATTAAATTGGGATAGCCATGGAAAGCAAAAATAATTGGTTTATCTTGAGTAAATAAATTATCGTATTCGGTATCAGTTAAGCCGTGTGGATGATTATTAGGACTTTCTAATTTCATTAAATCGATAACATTTACAACCCGCACCTGAAGATTGGGAAGGTGTTCTCGTAAAATTTTGGAAGCGGCGATGATTTCTAACGTAGGTGTATCACCGGCACAAGCTAGAACGATATCGGGATTAGTAATATCATTACTGGCAAAGGCTAATTTCCCTACCCCATTAGTGCAATGAAGGATAGCTTCTTCAGGATTTAACCACTGCAAAGAAGGATGTTTACTTGCGACCACAACATTAATATAGTCCTTACTTCGGGTAATATGGTCGAAGGTTGATAATAAAGTATTGGCATCAATTGGAAGATAAATGCGAACAGTATCGGCCTTTTTAGTAACAATGTGATTTAAGAAGCCAGGGTCTTGATGAGTAAAACCATTATGGTCCTGTTGCCAAACATGGCTAGTAAGAAGAATATTTAGGCTGGAAATACTTTTACGCCAAGATAATTCTTTACTTTCCTTTAACCACTTGGCATGTTGAGAGACCATACTATCGATAATTCGGCTAAAAGATTCATAAGTATTAATAAAACCATGACGACCAGTTAAAAGATAGCCTTCTAGCATACCTTCACAAGCATGTTCAGATAAAATCGAATCAATAACGGCCCCATCAGTATTTAAAAATTCATCCCCTTTTATTACTTCACCATTCCATTTGCGATTAGTAACTTCAAAAATATGATTTAAACGATTAGATAAAGCTTCATCGGGACCAAAAATACGGTAATTATCAGGATTATTTTTAATTATATCACGAATAAACTTAGATAGTGTTAACATATCACTTATTTTTACAACGCCAGGTCGAGGTAAATCCAGTAAATAATTTTTAAAATCAGGCATATTTAATTCTTTTAAAAGGATACCGCCATTAGCGTGGGGATTAGAGCCCATACGATTAGGAGAATCCGGAATTAGTTCTTGAAGTCCCCTTTTTAAAGTGCCATTACTATCAAATAGTTCATCGGGTTTATAGCTTTTAAGCCACTGGGCTAATATTTCTAAGTTGTCTTCGTGAAATTTATCGACCACTAAAGGAATTTGGTGAGCTCTAAAGGTGCCTTCCACATTTTTATTTTCCACTATTTTAGGACCAGTCCAACCTTTGGGTGTTTCTAAAATAAGCATAGGCCACATAGGACGAGTAGTATCTTTATTAGTCTTAGCTTGGGTTTTAATAGCTTGGATTTTAGCAACAATTAAGTCTAGAGCATAGGCCATTTTTTCATGAATACTTGCGTCATTATCATAGGAAACATAAATGGGGTCCCAACCTAAGCCTTTAAAATACATAAGTAATTCTTCTTTTGAAATGCGGGCTAAAATTGTGGGATTGGCTATTTTGTAACCATTTAAATGTAAAATGGGTAAAACAACACCATCCGTAACAGGATTTAAAAATTTATTTAATTGCCAACTTGCGGCCAAAGGGCCAGTTTCCGCTTCGCCATCCCCAATAACACAGGCAGCCCATAAATCTGGGTTATCCAGTACAGCCCCAAAGGCATGTGAAAGACTATAACCAAGTTCCCCACCTTCGTTTATGGAGCCAGGAATTTCAGGAGCAACATGACTGGAAGTGCCACCAGGAAAGCTAAATTGTTTAAATAATTTTTTTAAGCCTTCCTCATCATAAGTAATATCGGGATAGATTTCACTATAAGTACCTTCTAAGTAAACATTAGAATAAGCCGCACCTCCCCCATGGCCAGGGCCACTTATATAAATCATGTCTAAATTATTTTTTTTGATAATTCGGTTTAAATGCGTATAAATAAAGTTTTGACCGGGAGTAGTTCCCCAATGGCCAACAAGTTTAGATTTGATATGGTCTAATTTTAAAGGTTCCTTTAATAAAGGATTGTCTTTAAGATAAAGTTCGGCGGCAGATAAATAATTGGCAGCGCGAAAATAAGCTTCTATTTTTTCTAATTCATCAACCCTTAAAATTCTTGGCATAGTATATCACTCTATTCTAAATAATATTATAGCAAATTACGAAGAAAAAAACTATCTTTTCTGGATAATTTTTTTAGAATATGAATTATGAACTCGCGGCAAAAAAATATAAAAAAAGCCAAATAT
>CANQHB010000062.1 GCA_947623755.1 uncultured Bacilli bacterium
TTGTAGCCCTCTTTTTTTAAACGTTCTACTAATTTAGTAGTTTGTGTTTCTTTACCAGAACAATCGGTTCCTTCAATTACAATTAATTTTCCTGACATTTTTTAATTCTCCTTAATAAAACATGGTGGTAGGTTATATCTTGCTCGGTTACTTCTTTTAAAATCGTTTTTTCGTAATCGCTAATATTAAAATCTGGAAAATAAGCGTCGGCCTCTTTATCCTCGGCGTTAATTTCAGTTAATAATAATTCATCGGCAACAGGTAAAAATAAACGATAAATAGAGGAACCACCAATAATATAGACCTCTTCATCTAAAGTATTTAAATAATTAATTAATTCGGCAAAGCTTGCAAAAACTTTGATTCCTTCGATATTTAATTTGTGAGTAGTTAAAACTAGATGGTCCCGATTAGGCAATAATTTAGGAAGTGATTTAAAAGTATTATATCCCATCACTATTTTATGATTAGTTGTTTTGGCTTTAAAAAATTGTAAATCTTCTTTTAAGTGCCAGATTAACTGATTATTTTTACCTATTTCCGAATTTTTACCAAGCGCCGCAATAATGATTAGTTTAGCCATAAATAAACCTCCCTTATTTTTACTTTAAAATAAAAGTCAATTTTTGTCAAGAAGACTTGTGCTTATTTTAGTTATTGTTTATAATTTAAGTATGGAGGTAATATTTATGGAAGGAACTAAAGGTGATAAATACACCAAAGAAATAATTAAAAGAATATTAGATGAGGGAACCCTAGATGTTAATCCAAGACCTAAATATAGTGATGGAGTACCAGCACATACTTTAAGTGTCAACCATGGAATGATGACTTATGATTTAGAAAAGAAAGAAAGTCCATTAATCACTTTAAGGCCTATTGCTGTTAAAAGTGCAATTGGTGAATTATTATGGATTTATCAGGATGCTTCTAATAATTTAGAGGTCCTTAAAGATAAGTATGGAGTTACTTGGTGGGATGAATGGGATATTGGCAATAGAACAATTGGAGCTTGTTATGGTGAAACAGTAAGGCGCCATAATTTAATGCATAATTTATTAGAAGGAATTAAAAATGACCCGGATGGCCGAAGACATATTATTAATTTATGGCAAGAAGAAGATTTCAAAGAGCCTCATGGATTAAAACCTTGCGCTTACCAGACAGTCTTTAATGTAAGACATGGAAAAGATGGGCAAGATTATTTGGATATGAGCTTATTTCAAAGGTCAAGTGATTTTTTAACGGCCGGGTGTATTAATCAAGTACAATATTTAGTTTTACTTTATTTAGTCGCAAGACATACTGGTTATAAGCCAGGCAGATTTACATGGTTTTATAATAATATTCAAATTTATGACCGGCATATTATACAAGCCCAAGAAATGTTAGATAGAGAACCAATAGATTGTACGCCTGAAATATGGCTTAATCCTGAAAAAAAGGATTTTTATGAATTCACACAAGAGGATATAAAAATTAAAGGATATCCACGGGCTTTAATTAAAGAAAAAAATCCCCAAATGAAATTTGATTTGGGAATATAACTGATTATTTTTTAATCAGTTTTTTTTAGGTATTAAGACGAAGATTATATTTATTAATTAAACGATTTAAATAACGAAAACCATATTTTTGGTAGTTGGTTTCTTTTAAAATGGCTTCATAGTCTAAATCTTTATTGTTTAACTTAGTTTGTAAATAATCTAAGGCTTCTTCTTTAGTTAGGGGATTAAAAGTGATAGTATCATCAAAACGACCTAAAAATTCTTCGGTAAAGGTGGCAGTTAGATTATTTTTATTATCTCCAAAGCCGATGGAATTGTTTTTATAAGCATTAGAAGTCATAAAAATAAGAGTGTGCGAAAAATCAATTGCTTCCCCATGAGAATCATGAATTAAGCCTTCATCCATAATTTGTAAGAATAAATTTAAGACACTAGGATGGGCTTTTTCAATTTCATCAACTAAAATAATAGAATATGGGTTATACTTAACTTTATTAAAGATATAATCATCTTCATAACCGATATAACCATGAGATACCCCGATTAATTTATTAACTGAAGTTTCTAAATTATATTCCGACATATCAAGTCTAATTAAATTATTTTTTAAAGTATCACTAATAATTTTAATAGAAGAAGTTTTGCCAACTCCACTAGGACCTACTAATAAGACTTTTAAGTTGGTATCTTTTGTAAAGTAAATATTTAGATTATCTATTAATTTAGTTAAAGCCGGATTTTCATAAAATATTTTAGCTTGTAAATTAGCTTTTATTTTCGATAATATTTCTTCTTTTTTTAAAAACATGGGAATATTACTTTTAGCTTCAATTACTTTTAGAATATCTTCTTTAGTTATTTGTAAGTTATTTTGGTCTTTTAGACAAGCTATTTCTGATTCTAAAGCGCTAATAGCAATACTGGTAGTAAGAGCTTTATCAAATAAGTTATTTTTAACATAATTTTCTTTTTCTAAAAGAAGATTTTTTAATTCTTGTTCTTTAGGTTTAATACTATCTAAAGAAATACTTTTACGTTTTACATGGGCACAAATACTATCTAAGAGGTCGATGGTTTTATCGGGATTTTTTTTCGTAAATAAATATTTATTACCAAGAGTTACAATATCATGAATATTAGGGTCGGTAATACTTAAGTGATGGTGTTGTTCATAAGTGGTTTTTAGGCCTTTTAAGATTTCTTCTGTTTCTTCTAGAGTGGGTTCTTTAATATAAATTGTTTCAAAACGCCGTTCTAAGGCTTTATCTTTGGCAATAAACTTTTCATATTCTTGGGTGGTGGTTGCGCCAATAACGCGAATATCTCCACGGGCTAAATAAGGTTTTAAGATATCACTAGCATTGATGGCCCCTTCAGCTCCACCGGCATTAACCATTGAATGAACTTCGTCAATAAATAAAATAATATTTTTAGCTTTGATGACTTCTTTAATTATTTTGGTTAAACGTTCTTCAAATTCACCACGATATTTGGTGCCACTGACTAAATCGCCCATGGGTAAATCAACAATTAAAGTGTTTTCCAGAGATAGAGGTACTTCTTTATTTTGGATACGTCTTGTTAATTCTTCAACTATCGCGGTTTTACCAACCCCGGCAGGACCAATAAGTAAAGGGTTGCTTTTTTTCTTGCGGAGTAAAACTTCAATTAAATTATCCACTTCTTTATCCCTGCCGATTACTTTATCAAAATTATCAACACGGTCATTTAAAATGGTGCCAACATTAAATAACTCCAGTTTTTCGCGAGTGTTTTTATTGGGTTTTGTTTTTAATTCATCATATAAGTCATCTAAGTTTAGACCTAAACCAATCATAATTCGAATAGCTATCCCCTCGCCTTCATCTAAAAGAGCTAAAAAAAGATGAGTGGGGGTTACTAAGCCTTTGTTGTTTTCTTTAGCATCGGCAAGCGCCGTACTTAAAACTCTTTTTAATAAGGGAGTGTAGAGATTTACTTCGATATTTTTTTTAGGGATACCAACTATACTTATTAACTCTTGACGAAAAGTCTCATAATCTAAATTATATTCCTTTAATTTAGCATTTAAAGGGTCATTACTTTTTAAAATACTTAATAATAAATGTTCACTTCCAACATAAGGATGGTGTAAATTATATCTTTCTAATTCAGCATTTTTTAATATTTCACTACCAATAAATCCAAAGTTATTAAACATTATTATCCTCCTTTATAACTCTATGTTAGTTATGTAAAAAAAAGAAGTAATTTATACATATTACTTCTTGGAGTGTGATACTAAATGATGAAATTCAAAGCTAGTTAAATATTTTAGGTAGATAGCAGGTTGGAAATTAGCCTCATTTAGTTTTGATATGGGATACCAAATAAATGTAGCCTCTGATTCTTCATGGTTAGGAAGATAAGATTCGTAGGCTTTAAGGTTCAGAAATTCGGCGGTATAGATAAATAAAAGTTCATGACATGGTTTATTAGTATGACGATTTAGGTAAAAGTTTTCAATTACCGAGACTAATTTTAGCACTTTTATATCATAGCCAGTTTCTTCTTTTATTTCTCTTATTAAAGCTTCTTCGGTTGATTCATTTATTTTAAGGCGACCACCGGGAAGCGATAAATAAGAAAGATTGGGGCGTTGTTCTAATAAAATAGTATCATCTTTAATTATTAGAGAAGCCACCCGGCAATTAAAAGTGTGATTAGTAGTTTCCCAAGTTATATCCATTTTTTATCCCTACTTTCCTAATTATTATAATATATTTAAGAAAATTTGGATAGTTAAAAAGTAAACTTTTTACGGTTTACTTTAGTTACGAGTATAGTCTAAATCATTATTTAGATAGTCATATAAATCAAGAAGAGAGGCCTCTTCATAAGTAGAACTTATTAAATCAGTTAATTCATGAGTTGTTAAAAATTCTTTTAAAGGAGTAATTTTCATACCTTCTTCTTTGGTAGCTTCAAGGCAGGTTACCATACCTAAGGCGTCTTTTAGATACGCAGTATTAATAAAATAGATTTTGCTATCTGTCATAATAGCTTCAACGCTACCAGGATATTTAAGGTCTTGGTAAGTTTTAGAAAGTTCAGATTTATCTTTTAAGCCATGTTTAATAATAATGTCATAACTTTTATCAATAGGAGTTTCAGATTTAGGAGCTAAAAGGTAATAATTTCTAGTACCCCTAGTTGTTTTCCAAGTAAAAGCTGCACTCATATCGACAACTAGAATATCTTCTAAGTTGTAAGTATCATTACTAGATTTAGTAAATTCCGAACTATTTAAATAGGAAGAAATTGTTTGTAAATCTTCTTTAGTATAGCTTTCTTTTATTAAGTTAGTTAAATTATTTTGGTGGAGAAAACTATTAAGAGTAAAGATATTATTGGCTCTATATAGACCACTAAAGATTTTATTATTTTCATCATCATGAATATGGACAGCCCCAAAAGCATTAATAATAAATGCTGGTTCTCCTTCATATTTTTCAGCAAAGGTGTTTAAATGAACTGTACAAGTTAGATTTTTATTAAATGGGTCAATATAATCATAATAATCATCACTACTTTTTTCAAAAACAACAAGATGATATTGAGAGACAGGAGTATTAGTATTTTCAGTTAATTCTTGAGCCTCTAAATAATCATTATCAAAAACTAAAATATCTTTTGCTTGATATTCTTCTTTTACTTCTTGGTCTTTTGTTTCTAAATCGGTAATGTTAATATTACTATTAGAAGTAGACTCATTAGATTTAGAACTTGTTTTTCCTTGGCAACCAGTTAAAGTTATACTAACTGCTAGACCTAAGGCAGCTAGACTACGTTTTAAATTATATTTTTTCATGTTAAAATCCCCCCTTTTTTGGAAATTAAGTAGTATTTTAGCACTTTTATGTTGCTTTGTCAAATATTTAAATGAATAAAAAAGAGGCAGAGCTAAACTCTACCGTAAAAAGATAATCATATCTTGCCAATATTTGAATAAGAAAAAGCAATACTGGCAAGAATTAATCACTAACTATATAAGGATTTGATGTAGTTCCTTTGTTAGCCGATGAAGGCTCTCTGAGTGTTACGTTATCAGGCTTCAGATTTATTACTGGACGAGCACCCACACCATTATTGTTGCTCACATAAGTACTGCCTAGGTATCCACTATCAACTAAAACAAACATTTGCGCATAAACGCCAGAAAAGTCATATGGAGACATTGTCCAATAGGCACT
>CANQHB010000063.1 GCA_947623755.1 uncultured Bacilli bacterium
CGTTTATAATCAAGTTCGGATACGTGTACCAAGCCTTCACAGCCTGGCCATAATTCTACAAAGCAACCAAAGTCTTCTACTTTTACAACTCGGCCTGTATATATTGCATTTACTTCTACTTCTCGAATTACTTCTTCAATCATTTTTCTTGTTTTTGCAATAATTTCAGCATCTTGGTGATAAATAATTACTCGTCCATCATCTTCTAAGTCTACTTTTACGGCGTCTTTATCATTAACTGTTTTAACATTACTAGCTTCTAAGATAATCTTAGTAATCATCTCTCCTCCGCGGCCAATAACGTCTTTAATCTTCTCTGGATTAATCATAAATGTATCAATCTTTGGCGCATATTTACTTAGGCTCTTTCGAGGTTCGGCAATACAATTTTCCATAACGTCTAGTATCTCTAATCTCGCTTTTTTAGCTTGGGCTAAAGCTTCCTTTAAGATTTTTTCGGTGACTCCTTTAATCTTAATATCCATTTGTAAAGCACAAATACCTTTTCTAGTTCCGGCGACTTTAAAATCCATATCTCCCATATGGTCTTCCAAGCCTTGAATATCAGTTAAAATTGTATATTTTTTCTTATCTTCGGCTTGTATTAACCCCATCGCAATCCCTGCGACTGGCGCTTTAATTGGTACTCCGGCGGCCATCAAAGATAAACAACCGGCACAAATAGTCGCTTGACTACTAGAACCATTACTCTCTAATATTTCACTAACCACCCGAATAGTATAAGGAAATTCTTCTTCTGACGGAATTACTTGGGCTAAAGCTCTTTCTCCTAAAGCTCCATGTCCAATTTCTCTTCTTCCTGGTGCCCCATAACGTCCAGTTTCCCCTACGGAAAAAGCTGGAAAATTATAGTGTAACATAAATCTTTTTGAATCTTCTAAACCTAAACCATCCAAAATTTGGTGTTCTCCAATTGCCCCTAAGGTGGTCGTCGCTAAACTTTGCGTTTCCCCTCTCGTAAATACTGCTGAACCATGAGTTCTTGGTAATAAATCTATTTCACAAGAAAGCGGCCTAATTTCATCCATAGCTCTTCCATCTGGCCTAATTTTCTTATCTGTAATTAACTTCCTTACTTCTTGTCCTTCAATTAAATTAACAATCTTTTCTACTTGTTTAATTTTTTCTTCGGCATTTTCATCCTCGGCATATACTTCGGTAAAGTTTTCAATTGTTCTTGATTTTACTTCATCTATTGCGGCATATTTTTCTAACTTATCTTTAATTTGAATAGCTTTTAACATATCCGCGGTTGCAAACTCTTCGACTGCCTCTTTAACTTCGGGGTCAATTTCGGCCTTCGCCAGTTCTATTTTTTCTTCGCCAATTTCATCGATAATTTGTTGTTGGAACTCACATAATTTCTTTAAATTTTCATGTCCAAACATTAAAGCTTCGAGCATTTCTTTTTCACTTAATTCTTGGGCTCCAGCTTCTACCATGCATATAGCGTCTTTAGTACCCGCAACGGTTAGAGATAAAGTACTTTGTTCTGTTTGTTCTGCGGTTGGATTAATAACTAATTCTTTTCCAATTTTCCCGACCATTACTCCCGATACTGGTCCATCAAAGGGAATTTTTGATATACCTAAACATAAACTTGTTCCAAATAATGCAGCCATCTCTGGACTATTATCAGGGTCTACTGACAATACGGTATTTACTACTTGAATTTCTTGGCGTAAATCTTCGTCAAACATAGGTCTTATTGGTCTATCAATAAGTCTTGCTGCGAGTGTCGCGGCATCGCTTGGTCTTCCTTCTCTTTTAATAAAACCTCCGGGAATTTTCCCTACCGAATAAAGTTTTTCTTGATATAAAACTTGTAAAGGAAAGAAATCTTGCCCTACAACTTCTTTACCCATGACACAAACTGATAATACTACCGTATCCCCATACCGAACTAAAACGGCTCCATCTGTTTGTTTAGCTAATTCTCCCGTCTCAACAATTAAATCTCTTCCTAAAAAATCTAACTTAAATACTTTCTTCATACAATCTCCTTCTACTATCTAAAAAAAGACACTAAAAATTTTAGTGCCCTTATTTTCTTAAATTTAATTTACTTATTACATTTCTATAACTTACAATGTCATTATCTTTTAAATAAGTAAGTAATTTTCTTCTTTTACCAACTTTCATCAAAAGTCCTCTATTAGAATGATAATCATGTTTATGAACTTTTAAATGTTCTGTTAATTCATTGATTTCATAAGTTAAAATTGCAATTTGTACTTCTGTAGAACCACAATCTTTCTCATTTTTACCAAATTCTTTAATAAGTTTTGCTTTTGTTTCTTTTGAAACAGCCATTATAATTCCTCCTTTTCTCTCTAATTGGTTTAATCTAAGTAAAAATATAAGGAGTAAATCTAACAATTTAAACCTGGATTAAACTTCCTTTTACATTATATTATAAAGTTTCTTAAAAATCAACCCAAACTTTTCTTATCTTCTAAAAAATTACTATTTACCTCTAATAAATTCCAATTTTTTTGTAAATCTCCGTCCTCAATTAACTTTATTTGTTCTAAAAATTCGGGTTTTACCATTAACGTTACTTTTTCTACTTCTTTATCTCTAAGTTTTGCAATCACCCCAAAATTAGCTTCTTTTATTATTAACTTATCGGCAAATGTATTCATGTATTTCGCAGGGTTTATTACCACTCCATCTTGGTCATAAATAATTCCATCACACCTTATGGTACAGTTATCACTTCGTTCATATACCTGATTAGGTTCTTCTATTCGTATCTCTTTTTTTACATTCAGTAAAACCAAATAATCAATCAATTCTTTAAATAACTTTATTCTTCTATCTTTAATATTTACTAAATCCATCTCTTCTTTTTTTGGCAATAACTCACATTTAAAATTAAAGTTTCCGGTAAACATTACTCTTTTATTAAAACTACTTCCCCTATCTTCTAAATCTACATAATCTACAATAAAAGGATACTCTGTTCTAAAACTATATCTATCTATTCCATTAGTTGTAATATCCATTATTTTATAACTATAAAAATTCTTTGGTAAATATAATCTCGCTATCTTTCTTAAAGAATAATAAACTTCTACATTTCTTAAATCATCTTCATTTAAAATAAAGGCTAATTTGGTTACCCCATATTTTTCCTCTAAACTCGCTAATTCCCTTAGAATAACTTCTAGACTATAATAACTATTAAGCACTCTTAAAATAGCTAATATTTCTTTTACTTCTCCAATATTAACCTCTAAAAAAGCATTAATTAATTTATAGTAATCCCCCATAATGGTAAGCTTTCCTTCTTGAAATCTCTCTAAATAATTTATCGCTTCCCCCATTACTTTGGTATTTGCGTTTTTTAAATCATTTATTTTTTCTAGTAAATGAATCCATTTATCTAAATCTCTCATAACATATTTCATGAAAATCACCCCTAAAACACTATTATCTAACGCCGACTTTTTATCTCCTGCAACTGAAATCGATATTCTTGGTTAACCTTAGGATACTTCTTTTTATCTACTTTACTTAAAAACATTCCTTTATCCCGCGCATACAACGTACCATCACCATATAAAGCCCGATATAAGACTAAATCTTGATTTGTCTCACTATCTCTTGCGATATCTTCTACTATATAATAATCGCCTTTAAAATGTTTATAAATTCCTTTTATCTTTACTTCCATTCCTCTTTACCTTTCCCATCCTTCTATTTCTTTTTGAAATATTTCTACCACTTCTTCTAAATTATCAGTTTCTACTTCTAAGCCATACACTTCATCTACAAAAGGTTGCATTATCTTTCCTTCTCGATTAATATAAGTTTTAATTATATCCCAAACCATTCCATCTTGAGAATATAAATTAAGATTTACTAACGACACTTCGGTATCTAATTCTTTATTATAAGTATATTCGCCAATTCGATTATAATAAGCTGTTAAAAATTCTTTTTTTCCTGTATCATACAAAGCTTCCATAAAAATGCCATCCACATTCATTCTTAGTTTAATGACACTTCCTCCGATAACTTCAAAATCATCATTTTGTAAATCAAATGCTTGTCCCTGTAAATTTACGTCTGTTTGATATACTTTATAACCTTCATTAGGAAAATCAACATTTAATAAATAAACAAAATTCCCATTTGGCAGTATTTCTAACTTAGGCATAAGAACACTCGGATACAAAGCCATTATTACTTCATAATTTTCATTAACTATTCCGACTAATTCTACTTCGGTTACGTTATCTTCTCCCGGTGTAGTCCAATAAGCTTTAACTAAGCCATAACCATCTTTAAATTTTACATCTTTTTTGGGTAACAATATTTCTAACCCATTAAAATTCATTATAAAATAACCCATAAACCCTCCTATTTATTTAATTTTTAGCTTCTGTTTCATATAAATTTTTATAAATTTTACTTAAACTTAACAATTCTTCATGTTTTCCTTTAGCGACAACTTTACCTTTATCCACTACATATATTATATCGGCATCTTTAATAGTCGATAACCGATGGGCCACTATTACTACGGTATGGTCTTTAACCAAATCATCGATAGCTTTCTTAACATAATTTTGTGAATCATTATCTAAAGCACTAGTCGCCTCATCAAACAATATTACTTTACTTTCTCGCGCTAAAGTTCTCGCAATGGCTAATCTTTGTTTTTGACCTCCACTTAGATTAACTCCCCCTTCACCTAATATTGTATCATACTTTTTTGGTAAAGTCATAATATAATCATCTAAATAAGCCATTTTAGCATACTTTCTAATTTTTGTTAAACTTATTTTTTTATCTACTAATTTAAAATTTTCTTTAATAGTTCTATTAAATATAAATGGTTCTTGTCTAATCACGGATATATGCTTTCGTAACTCTTCTTCTGTTAATTCCCTTATATTTACCCCATCTAATAATATTTCTCCACGATTTGGGTCAAACACTCTCGTTATTAAATTAAATAAGGTACTTTTCCCCTGCCCTGATTTACCCACAATCGCAATTTTTTTATTTGGTTCTAACTTCAAATTAAAATTCACCAAAATATTTTCCTCACCCGGATAAGAAAATGAGACATTCCGAAATTCTAAGACTCCGACCGGCTTTTTAATTTGCGCCTCACCAAACTTCTCATCTTGATACAATCTATTTTCTAAAATTTCATTTACTCTTCCTAAAGATACTGTAACTCTCTGATAAGTTCCCATAAAATCATTAATATTTTCAATTAACCACATATATCGGTAAATATAATATGTCATGGCAATAAAGAAAGTAATACTTCCCTTCCCTATATAAATTAACACTATACAAGTAATAAACACGCCCACTTCTAAAAAAGCTTTCAAAAAATTTGTTATTAAATCAAACTCCGTACTTTTATCTATTTCTTGGGCACTCTTATTATATATTACTCTTATAATCCCGGTAAGGTCCGTCATTAAATTATTCTTAATGCCCAAAGTTTTTATTTCTCTAACTCCTCGTACTGATTCTGTTACTAAAGACGTAAATTTATCTTGCTCTTCTCTTTTTTCTTTATGTAATTTCTTAATAATGGGATTATA
>CANQHB010000064.1 GCA_947623755.1 uncultured Bacilli bacterium
TCTTTAGCTGTATAGCTTACAATCATTTATAATCACCTAATTTATTATATGAAAATACTAGAAAAATGTATTTATTTGTGCTATAATACTTTTATCACGTAGGGGCGTGGTATAATGGTAGCATAGGAGTCTCCAAAACTTTTGATGGGAGTTCGATTCTCTCCGCCCCTGCCAGTTAGTGATTAGCGACTATTATTGTAATGGCCGTTTTTTTATTTATTTTTCTACTTAATGGATTTAAGTTAATTCACATATATAGTTAGATAAATTGCATTTTATTATTTCATTTGAATTATCAAACATTGCATTATAATATATATAATTATCTATAGTTTTGACAATATTTATAATGTGAATTTTATCACCATCATTATTAAACTTTGAAAAATCTAAATTAAGAGGTTTAATAGTAGTTTTTTCTTTATTAAGTTCGGCAACATACGTAGACCAACATCTAACTAAATATAATTTGTTATCGGCAAAATAATTGTATTCTTTGCCTTCAGTTCCTATATCGTGACAGGCATTCATTTCTTGAATTAGTATGTAATCGTTATCTGCAATTTTATAAAAAAGTCCGGTATAATTATCTTCTGATTTTTTAGGAGTAATATCTGCAATTGCATACTCATCGATTTGATTAGAAGGGCCATGATAACTATAGGAAAAAACATATTTATCTTGTAAAGAAAAATGCTTGAAATCTTGAAATTTATCTTCTTTTTTATTGCAGCCGCATAATATAATTAAACATAAAAATACAACTAATAACTTTTTCATTTAAATCACCTAAAATTATTATATCATGTTTTTAGGAAAATTTATATTTTTTATACAATTTTGTAAACAAAGTATAAATATTTAAATTTTGCGATATATAAATTTATTTAGAAAAATCGTAATAAAAATATTTGTAAGCTAAAGAATTAGTGATGATGGGTAATTAGTTTTGAGATAATTTTATTAAATAGATAAATAAAAAAATTCTAAGTAAGATTGTATTTCTTTTTAAGACTTAGAATTTTTAAAACTGAATTATTAATAGAGTCCATGGATATTGTGCCTTCATTAATAGAGGCTTTAATATCTTCAATGGCTTTTATTGGGTCATTGGGCATTAATAAAATATCAACACCAGCATTAATAGCTAGTTCATAAGTTTCTTTTTCACTATAATATTTAGTTAAGGCTTTCATATTTAAGGCGTCCGTTATAACTAAATTTTGATAACCTAATTCATTTTTTAAAATATCGGTAATTAAGGTTTTAGATAGGGAAGCCGGGGTAAAATCATTGGTGATATTAGGAATGGCTAAGTGGCCTATCATGATTAGTTCAGCATTATTATTTATCGCATTAACGAAAGGAATTAGGTCACTTTTTAATAGTTCTTCTTTGTTTTTAGTAACAACCGGTAAATCGACGTGAGAATCAGTCACAGTATTACCATGCCCTGGAAAATGTTTGTAGACGGGAATAATTTTGTTATCACTTAGACCTTTAGCAAGAGCACTACTCATGCGCGCGACTAAATAAGGGTTAGAACCAAAAGAACGATTACCAATTACTGTATTATCAGGATTAGAAAAAACATCGGCGACTGGCGCAAAATCCATATTAATATTAAATTCTTGTAAGATAGTCGCAATATTTTCACCGGTTTGGTAAGCTAAATTTTCGTCATTGCCATTTCCAATTTCCAGCATGGGAGGAATTTTGGTGTAGGTATAATTTTGCATACTAGCGAATCTATCAACCCGTCCGCCTTCTTCATCAATACTAATAAACATGGGAATTGTAGAAGTATTTTTAATATCATAAATAAAACTTTGGGCTTTTTCATAATCTTTTAAGTTTTCTTTAAAAAGGATGAAGCCTCCCGGTTTAACAGTAGTTAAAATATTAGTTAATTTGGAATCTAAAGTATCATTAGTGCGATAAGAAATAATTAACATTTGGCCAATTTTTTCATCTAAAGAAAGACTATTTAAAAGTTCTAAAGTTTCGTCTTTACTGGTTACACTTTGTTCTTCTTCAGGCTCAGTCTCTTGATTTGGGGTAGTATTAGTTTCTGGGGTGCTAATTAGAGAATGAGTAAAAAAGCCAACAGATAAAGAGAAGACAAATAATAAAATGACAAAATAGATAGTGTAAATCTTTTTCATATAAAACCTCTATATTTAAAATTAACCATTGCAAAATATTTATGTAAAAAACTTGCTACAAGGTAACAAGTTACTTAGCAATAAGACGAACTTGGATAGTTAAAGTTCTAGTTCCTCTTTTTACTGTTAATTGCATGACATCATCAACTTTATGTTTATATAAGTAATATCTTAAGTAGGCGGCGGATGATATTTCTTCACCATCAACTTCGGTTATAATATCATTAGCTTTTAAATCTGATAAAGCGGCGGAGCTTTGTTTTTCAATATCGGTTACGACCACACCTTTAGTTACTTCGGCTTCTCTTATAATATTAAAATATTCTCTTGTCATATAAGCGTCACTTACATCAAGCATATAAATACCTAAATATGGACGTTCTACTTCATCACCATTCATGAGAATATCAGCAATTTCTAAAGCATTTTCAATAGGAATAGCAAAGCCCATACCTTCAATAGCCTCACTAGCAAGTTTAATAGAAGTAATACCGATAACTTCACCATTAGAATTGGCTAAAGGTCCACCAGAGTTACCATTATTAATAGCGGTGTCAGTTTGAAGGGTATTAACAACCATCGGAGTGGAGTTGCGGCCATCACTTAGTTCAACTTCGACTAAACGGTCTTTACCAGAAACAATACCTCTAGTAACACTCCAAGAATAGGCACTATCTAGAGGAGCTCCAATAGCAAATACAGTATCACCTAATCTAGAATCAGCACTTTTGCCAATTTCGGCGGTGGCAATAACATTTTTGCTATCAACAGATAAGACGGCAATATCAGAATAGACGTCACTTCCGACAATTTCCGTTTTAATAGAATCACCATCAGTAAATTTAACATAAACTTCAGTCGCATTGTTAATAACGTGGTTATTAGTTAGAATATAAGCTTCATCTTTAGTAGTTTTAAAAACAAAACCAGTCCCGGACGCATAAGCTTCACCATTAACATAGGTATTTACCACTACGACGGCGTCATATAATTTTTCAACGGCATCAGCAATACCGGTATCGGTAACAGTAACGTCTTTTTCGAGGCGAGTTTCAGTAGTTCCAATTACAGCCGGGAAAAAGTAGAATATGGCAAACATAGCCCCAGCGCCTAAAAAGAAAGTTATTATTAAGATAATACCAGTTTTTAATACATTGTTTGATTTTTTTTCTGTCATTTTAATCCATCCTTACTATATCTTTATAATTTTTAGGGAATCCCATTCTATCAAGAACTTTGGTGATACTTATACTATGTAAGCGACCAGTTAAGTAATCTATTTCATAAGATATTTCATTTAGCATTAAGTGAAAGTCATCAGGTCGCAGTAATCTTTTTAAGATAATAATTAAAGCAAATAAATCATTGATACCATATATATACTCTCCATTAGTTTTAGGAATATTTAATAATTCATGATATTTGGTATAAGGTATTTCTTTTTGAGTTTTATGTTCATAACAAATATCTTCATGAGCACATAAATTACGATAGTTAGCAATTATAGGTAGGTAAATAAGAAGAGAGGAAACATCAACATTAAAGGTGTCTGCGATAGCTTCTTGGTCTTCTTTTTTTAGAATTGTAAATAATTCCCCAACTATACCAAAAGATAATACTTTTACCACAATCCATAAAGGCACATAACCATAATTGCTTTGGTAATGTCTGGTCGCGGAATGTTCTCGGCCATTAATGATTATTTGGCGTTTTACTTTCTTTAAAAGGTCGTTTACTTGGCGACTACGTTTAGGGTCGGTTGTAAAGTTGGAAGGGTTTAAATAACGCTTTTCTTTAAAACCATACTTACGCGATAATTCATAGGAAAGGATACTCTTAATATTGTTTTCTAAGATTAAAATATTCTTAAATAAAATATTCCGGAGTTGACGGTCAAAATAGAATAAAGCATAAATCTCGCGGAAATTAGTACCATCGACAAATTTACGGTCATTTAAAGATTTCATAAAAAGATAACGGTAGCCACTTACAAAGAAATAATTTTCACGAAGTAAAATGTTTTTGGCATATTCTTCATCATCAATTATGAGATTCTTGTTCCTTAAAATGGTAATTTGTTCATCTAAAGTTTTGAATATCTTTTCCATATCTTCCACCTTGTAACATTATACCACAAAGAACGATTATATTGTAGTAAATTACGGTGATTTATATGTTAATTTTAGGTGAAAATTTGGTGAAGTTGCTATTTTTAGGGGTTTTGTGATATAATATAGGGGCGAGGTGAGTTATATGCCAGCGACATATACGCATCATATTTTTACTGAAGATGTGTATAAAGTATTAGAACCTAACGTTAAAGAAAAGTTAGAAAATAGTACGGATATTTTTAATTTGTTTGGTAAAAGTTTTGATATCCTCTTTTTTGCAAGAGCCCAATTAGGACATTTTGCGCATAAAAATCATGTTAATTTGTATTTTCAAAATATTATAAAATATATTAGAGAAAATAATTTATATGATAATGGGAATGTTTTAGCTTATTTATATGGGTCTATTTGTCATTATGTTTTAGATTCTACAGTTCATCCTTACATTTATTATAAGACTGGAAAATATAATCATAAGAATAAGAAAACTTATAAATATAAAGGAATGCATAGTTATTATGAATATATGATAGACGCGGCTATATATAAAGAAAGAAATTTTAAACCCATTTATAATCAGCCTTTAAGTAAAGAAATATTTCCTGCGGTTGAATTTGATAATGACCTAAGAAAAACGATTGATTATGCTTATATGAATACATTTTGTGTAATAAATGCTAGTAAGGATATTATAAGGGGTCATCGTAATTTTCGCTTTTTAATGAAACATGCGATGGAATCACATTATGGAATTAAAGCTTTTATTTATAAATTAATAGATAAAACCAATATAATGAAAAAAAGAAAATTGGGAGTTACTTGTTATTATATAAAAGAAATAGATAAGAAAGTACTTAATTTAGAACATAAGAAATGGTTTTATCCGGTTGATAAAAAGATAAATTATCATTATTCAGTTTATGATTTGTATGACCTTAGTGTGGAAAAAGCTCGGAAGTTAATAAATTTAATTGATGAGGGCTTAGATAAAGATGAAAAGACCATTGCTAATATCTTAAAAGAGATTGGTAACAATAGTTATTGTACGGGTAAAAGATGGGATAAAACTTATAAACATGAAGAATATGAGTATTAATAATAATCTTTAATAGCTTCACTTATGATGGAAGCTATTTTCTTTTGGTAGTCTTTAGTTTTTAGTTTAGTTAGTTCTTGATAATTAGACAAAAAACCACATTCAATTAAAATACCGGGAATAGTTAGTTTATCATACATGTAGGTGCGATTAGGAATTTTTTTTATTTGGCGATTAGTTTTTAGCTCTTCATTAAATTTAGCTTGGACTATTTCGGCAAT
>CANQHB010000065.1 GCA_947623755.1 uncultured Bacilli bacterium
AACCTTTACGACATTTAAAATATTTCTTTCAGCCTCATCTAATAACCCTGTTACATTTTCATCATTATAAGAATTAGTAATTATATCAGTCGCGGTATTAATTAAATTTCTTCTTATTGCATGGTCCTTTAATATTTTAATATAGTAACTTAAATTAGCCGCCGTTACGACTGAATCAATAACTTCAGTTAAATAACTAATGCCTCCAATTTCATTTAGTGCTTTTTTCTTATCTAATTCTGCTTTTACCGTCGTTAAATCCACTGGACTTTTACTTTTATATAAATTTATAATCGCCTCAAAAATTGTTCTATTTTTTTCATTATAAAACATATCTTCGGTTACTTCATCATTTATTTTCTCAATTGCTTCTTTATTTAAAAATGCTACACCTAAAACACTCATTTCCGCTTCATCATCATGAGGAAGTGCTCTATTTGCCAATTTTATCACCTACTTACTTACATTAACTCTAATCTTAAATTCTACCTCTTTATGTAAAGAAATTCCTACCTCATGCATTCCTAAAGTATCAATATCATGAGTAAGCATAATACTTTTTTTATCAATATTAAATCCCATTTTCTTAAGTTCTTCGGCAATCTGTTTAGTTGAAATTTTTCCAAAAACTTTATCTTGGGCTCCTGTTTTCACTTTAAAAGTTAATATTTTATTTGCTAATTGTTTTTCTATTTCTCTAAATCCGGCAATCTTAGTCGCCTCATCTTGATTTCTTTTATCTATGGCAATATCCAAAACTTCTTTACTTCTTTTGGTATATAATACTGCTAGTTTATTCTTAATTAAATAATTATTCGCATAACCATCACTTACTTCTACAATATCATCCTTTTTGCCAACCTTTTTTACATCTTTAAGTAATATAACTTTCATTAACATCACTCTTTTCTTATGTATAAATATTATATCAAAAAAAAACTACTATTAAAAGTAGTTTTCTTAATTCTTCCTTGAGAAGGCAATTAAACCAATGAAACCAACGACAACTAAGCCAAAAATTACAAAAACAATAATAGTAACTACGGTATTATCTTTATATAAATCTTCTAACTTAATGGCTTTAAATTTCATATCTTTATTTTCTTTTTTAAGTTCGTTAGCCGTCTCACTAACTATATCTTTATATTCTTTTTCCCCACTAGTATATTTATTTGCCATCTCTAGCATTTCTTCAAAATCAACAATTGTGCCATCCATTCCTATTTTATAAGTATCTCCTACAACTAAAAAAGGTACTGCATTTCTATTATCATCATCAACTATATTAAATTTATCTTTTAGGGCTAAATGTAATTTATTATTATAAGCATTTTTCCAAACTTCATATGTAACAATCTCGACATTCTCTGGAATATCATCTTTATGTTCATTAATAAATTCTAATGAACCCTCACAATGAACACAATCATATCCTCTAAAAAAATAAATTGTTACCTTTGATTCTGCTGATTTAGCATAAGTATCTTTAGGCATTACTATTAAAGCTAAAACGCTAACTATTAAAATTAATAATTTTTTCATATTCCCACATCCTTCTTAAGAAATTATATCAAAATTTAAAAATATAGTAAATACTTAAAAATTATTTTAAAAAATATTGTTAATTTTTAAAAGTTTCCTTAAATAGGCAAATTAATATAAAAAAAGTTATATTTTTTTATCTATCTACATAGTTTTAATTAGAAAGTTTGAAAGATGGTGAAATTTTGGAAAAAAAAGAATTACTTGAATCAATATCCAAAAGAGGGAATGGTAGTATTTATTTAGGTGTTGTGGGCGCAGTTCGAACTGGTAAATCAACTTTTATTAAAAGATTTATTGAAAACTTAGTTGTCCCTAACATAACCGATGAATACGAAAAAAAACATTGTCTAGATGAAATACCTCAAAGTGCTCAAGGTAAAACAATTATGACTACGGAGCCTAAATTTGTTCCTTCTAATGGGGCCGAAGTTCAAGTAGATGAATTTAAAACTAATATTAAATTAGTTGATTGTGTTGGGTTTATTATTCCTGGCGCAACCGGCTACGAAGATGAAGATGGTAACCCCAGAATGGTTAAAACTCCATGGTTTGAAGACCCTATTCCCTTTATTGAAGCGGCCGAAATTGGTACCGAAAAAGTTATTAAAGACCATGCCACAATCGGTATTGTTATAGCTAGTGATGGTTCTTTTGGCGAAATCCCTCGTAATAATTATTTAGAAGCCGAAGCTAAAGTCATAAATGAATTAAAAGAAATTGGTAAACCCTTTATTGTTATTCTAAATAGTATTCATCCGACTAATACCGAAACTATTCGCCTCGCTAAAGAATTAGAAGAAACTTATAGCATTCCTGTTCTTCCGATTAGTGCCGAAAAAATGAATGAAATCGAAATTATGGAAATCTTAAAAAAGGCTTTATATGAATTTCCAGTCCTCGATATCAAAGTTAATATTCCCGCTTGGATTGATGCTTTGCCTAAAAATCATGTTATTAAAAGTCATTATCTTGATAAAATTAAAGAAAGTGTTATTAGTGTCGAAAAAATTAAAGACATTGATTTCATTTTAGAACATTTTACTGATAGTGAATACATTAAAAAATCTTATATTAGTGAACTTGACGCCGCAACAGGCACAGTAACTATTAACTTAGAGGCGGAAGAAGAATTATACAATGAAGTTTTAAAAGATATTATGGGAGAATCTGCTACGTCTAAGGCTGGGCTTATTAAAATATTTGCTAATTATAAAGAATCTAAAGAAGAAATGGATTCCATTAAAACGGCTCTAAATGTAGCGCGCCAATCCGGATATGGTATTGTCTACCCTACTATTAAAGATATGAAACTAGAAACTCCGGAAATTGTAAAACAAGGCTCGCGGTATGGAGTTAAACTAAAAGCAACGGCCTCCTCTGTTCATTTAATGAAGGTTGAAGTTCAATCAACATTTGAACCAATTATCGGTTCTGAACAACAAAGTAAAGAACTAATAAACTACTTAATGAAAGATTATGAAAAAGACCCTAATTCTATATGGCAAAGTGAAATTTTTGGTCGTAGTCTTGAAGCTATCGTCCAAGAAGGCATTCAAGCTAAACTCTCTATGATGCCGGAAGCTACCCGTTATAAATTATCCCAAACTGTTACTAAAATTGTCAATAAAGGTGCTAATAATCTTATTGCCATTGTATTATAAAAGACTACTATTTGTTTAGTAGTCTTCTTCTTTTATACTATCAATAAATTCAATTTGTTCATCCACGACACTTCTAAGTCGTCTTTTAAATATAACCACCCGTCTTTTTAAGGTTTCGGCATCTTGTTCTACTTTATCAGCTTTAAGTAAAGCGTCATTAACAATTCTTGAAGCATTTCGTCTGGCCTCATCAATTAAACCTTTCGCTTCATCTCTTGCTACTTTTTTAATTTGATTTGAGGCGTCCTCTGCGACCATTATTGCTCTATTTAAAGTATTTTCCATATTTTTATATTTTTCTAATTCTTGTTTTAAAGCTAAAATATCTTCATCTTGCTTCTTTAGTTTTGCTAACATACTTTCGTATTCGCTTGTAACTTCATTAACAAAATTATTAACTTCTAGCTTATTATAACCATTAAGACTAGAATTAAACTTTCTCAAAAATGCTCACCACCTCAAAAAAAATATTATTTTTTAAATAATTACCATTCTTCTTCTTCTTCAGTTTTATTTTTTTCTGCTTCGTCACTAATTTTTCCTTGAACATTAACATTTTTTGGTGTACATAAATAAATTCCTACCCCAATTTTTTGCATTGTTCCTCCAATGGCATATATACATCCACTTAAAAAATCAATAATTCTTTTAGCTTGGTCCGAAGTAACTCTTTTAAGATTTACCACGACACTATTACGATTCTTCAAATGGTCTGCGATTTGTTGTGACTCCGAATATGCTCTAGGCTCCAAAAGAATCATTTTATTTCCTGATTTATCCGCACTACTTAGAACATCGGCCTCATTTACATTATAAAATTCATCTTCACTACCTTCAAGTAAATCATCCTCGGATTGCTTCATCCAATTTTTAAATAGAGCCATAAACTCAATCCTCCTATTTTTAAAATTACTATTTTATTTTATCAAATAATATTTTAACTTTAAAGCATTTTTTATAAATATTCCATAATTCTAACATCTTTGGCTAATTTTTCTACTAAAGACGCTGGTTCATATTTATTAAAAATCTCTTCAAAATTACTATTATCCATTAAAAACATATCATGATAATATATAAAAATCTCGACTAAATTAGTAACTCCTAAATCATTTAAATATTCTAAATTCTTCACCACTAATTTTTTATGAGCTTCTAATTCTTTTATTAAATTATTAGTCGAATTTTCTTTTAATGTTTCAATATCTTTTTTATTAAATCCAAACTTTTCTAAGAATTTCATGCTTATATTCCCCTTTCAATTCCCTCTTGTGGAAATAATGGAAGCACTTTGGTATCAAATACACTTTGCATGGCGGGATCAATTTCTCCTTGAAAAGCATTTTCTACTAAATGTCTAATTCCCATAAAATGATAATTCTTATTATCACTAGCAATCACACTATCTAAATTTGTATAAATATTTGAAAGCACGGCCGTTAAGGTTGGGTCACTTGCTTCACTACTTATTTGCCCTAACATTTTAATAATCTCTAATTTAACTGTTTTATCTTCTTCATCTAAAACATAAGCCTTTGCTTCATTAAATACAGCGGGATTTTCTTCAATTTCTTGAATAGTTTTAATTTCATTTATGGGCATAGCCGCAGTATAATCTGCAAAATCCGTCGCATTATCAAGTTGTCTTACAAAAGTATTATCTTTATTTAAGAAAGGAATATTATTATTCATACAAAATTTAATTCTTTCTAAATAAACTCTTTTAAATACTTGTACTCCCAAATTAGCATTAAAGACGTCTTTTAAACCTAAAGCATCAATTTCATCTAATACTAAACTAACTTCATGTAATTCCTTAGCGTCCATATTAAACATTTTAATAAATGAACCCGGAACCACTCTAATATCATAGCCATGCTCTGTAAATATTTTTTTTACTTCCTTAGCTTGCGTCGCACTAAAACTTGCTAAAAATTTTGTATTATCTACTCCTTCATCTAATAATACTTCTGTTCCATCTAGAAATTTATATTTCATAACATCACCCTCCTAATAAGCCATTAATGGTACTTTCTTTGGGTCTAAACCACTATTTTGTAATAAAATAATTGCTCTATCCAAATTTTTATAATCATATTTTGTAAGTACCGTTGGATTTAAATAAATATCTAAAGCACTCTTCCCAATTCGTAGTAATCTATCTACTTTAGCTTCTAATTCTTTATCATATAACAAACTCATATTATCAACAAATATATCTAAGTTTAAATTATTATTCTTAAATATACTTACGTTTCTTCTAATCACTTTCTCATTAAAATTAGCTAAAATTTGCTCTAAATCACTAGTTGTATAATCTAAATAATCCAAACCAAGTTCTGTAAATAAATCCAT
>CANQHB010000066.1 GCA_947623755.1 uncultured Bacilli bacterium
TTAGTTTTTAATGCTCACCCCGCTAAAGTATTTATGGGTGATTTAGGTTCTCTTGCTTTAGGTGGGGCTTTAGCAACTATTGCTATTTTAACGCGTCACGAATTATCTTTAGCCCTTATCGGTGGTATCTTTGTAATTGAAACATTAAGTAGTCTTATTCAAATAATTGCCATTCGTAAATTCCATAAAAAAGTCTTTAAACGGGCTCCCTTACATCATCATTTTGAAGTAATGGGTATGAATGAACAAGATATTGTAAGATATTTTTGGGTCGCTGGTTTAATATTAGCGATGGCCGCCATAACTTATGGTGTTTGGCTTTAAAAGGGTAATAATTTACTCTTTTTTAATTGCCAAAATTTCTATTATTAAGTATAATAATTAAAAGAGGTTTTTATTATGCATAGTAAAGTAAGTGTTATTATTCCCGTTTATAAAACAGAAAAATTTTTAAAAAAATGTCTTGAATCCGTTTTAAATCAAACTTATTCTAATCTAGAAGTAATTGTTATAAATGATGGCTCGCCAGATAATAGTGCTAAAGTTATTCAAGCTTTTACTGACCCTCGCTTAATTTATCTTGAAAAAGAAAATACCGGAGTTGGTAATACCCGAAATATTGGTATTGCAAAATCAACTGGTGATTATTTAATGTTTGTAGACTCCGACGATTACTTAGAATTAAACACGATAGAACTTTTAGTAAATAAAGCCACCCAAGATAAATGTGATTTAATAGTTTTTGATATGTTTATTGAAACCACTCGTCAAATTGAACTTCACACCAAGCAGTTTACTGATACTTCTTTAAAAGATAATCCGGCCTTAATTACCGAAATTAATTTAGGCCCTTGTAATAAACTATATCATAAATCTTTATTTAAAGATAAAACCAATCGTTTTATTGAGAACTTAAAATTTGAAGACGCTCCGGTGGTAGTTCATTCTCTTAGAGACGCTAAAAAAATTGGTTTAGTAAGTACTTGCTTATATCACTATGTTATCCAAAAAACTGGAGAAACTATAACTCGTGACGCCCGGGTTTTAGATATCTTAAAAATCTGTCAAATAATTGATACCAAAATAAAAGACTATTCCTATATTAATCGTACTAATTTAATGGTTAAAATATTAATGCCTTATTTAAAAAATAGTCGTTTTATTAAAGACCGTAAATTACGTAATAAACTAATTAAAGAAATATTTGCCTATTTAAAAACTATTGATAAAAATTGGCGTAATTGTTCTTATTTAAAAACTGAATCTTTTAGGAAACGTATTCTTTTAACCAATGAGCTTCTTTTATCCACGGCGAGTCTTATTTACGCTAAGCTAAAATAATAAGATTATCCTCTGTTCTAGAAAGTTCTTCTCTACCATAAACTATTTATAGGTGGAAGTATGAAAAATAAACGGATGGATTATATCTTATTTTTTTTAACTATTGTCGTTAGTATCTTTGGTATCATCATGATTTATTCAGCTAGTTCTATTTGGGCTGAATTTAAATTTCATGACCCATTTAAATATGTTAAACAGCAAACTTTATTTTTCTTTTTAGGTCTTCTGGTTCTTTTAATCGCTTCTAAATTTGACTTAAATCTTTTAAAAAAGAAAGCTAACTTAATTTTAGGTCTTTCTTTAATATTCTTAATTTTAGTTTTAATCCCTGGTATTGGCAGTATTCGTAATGGTTCTCGTAGTTGGTTTGGTATTGGTGGTTTTGGTATCCAGCCTAGTGAATTTGCCAAAATTGGTCTTATTATTTATACTTCTAAATACCTCGCTCATAATAAAAAATACATGAAAGACGTTAAAAAGGGGGCTTTACCCATCTTTTTAGTAATCGCAATTTTTTTTCTTTTAATTATGCTCGAACCCGATTTTGGTACGGCCATGGTAATTACTCTTACTTTAGTTTGTTTAATTTTTATCTCTGGTCTTAAAATTTCTTTCTTTATTAAACTCGGCCTAGTAGGCATTTTAGGTATCGTTGGTCTTATTATCGCAGCTCCATATCGTCTAGCTCGGATTATTTCTTTTCTAAATCCCTGGAGTGACCCTTTAGGAAGTGGTTATCAAATTATTCAAAGCTTGTACGCTATCGGTCCTGGAGGTTTACTGGGTCAAGGATTCATGAACTCGCGGCAAAAACACTTTTATTTACCCGAACCCCAAACTGATTTTATCTTTTCTATAATTAGTGAAGAATTTGGCTTTTTAGGTGTTATCATTGTCTGTACTTTTTTCTTTATAATTTTCTATCGGATGATTCGAATAGCTCTAAAAAGTAATGATTTATTTTCCAAGTATTTAGCTTTTGGTCTTGCTTTTGGCTTGCTTATTCAAGCGAGCCTTAATTTAGCAGTTGTCGTGGGTTTAATTCCAGTCACGGGAGTTACCTTACCATTTTTTAGTTATGGTGGTTCATCTCTTTTAGTTTCCATGTTAAGTATTGGTCTTGTTTTAAATATCAGTCGTAAGTAATATCCTAAAAGTATAAAATATTATTAAAACTCCAAACTATAAATGTGATGTCTATGAAAAGATTTCTTTTTGGTTTTATTTTAACTTTTAGTTTTGGTCTCATCTTATATGCTAGTTACCGTTTTTTAAATATTCCCACTTATAAAATTCGTTTTAACTCCAGTGGTGGTGCCAAAATCGAAACAATTCTGGTTAAAGAAAATCAAGTTTTATCATCTTTACCTGAACCCACTCGTCAAAATTATGATTTTGTGGGCTGGTATAACGATACTGAGCCTTTCGATTTAAATATTAAAATTACCCATGATTATGTTTTAACCGCGGTATGGGAAGAATCAGCCCCTAAAACTTTTAATATTTATTTCGATACTTTAAATGGAGAAATAATTAATAGTTTCTCAGATACAAGTGGGACCACTATCACTAATTTACCAACTGCTTCGAAAGAAGGTTATCAATTTATCGGTTGGTATTATCATAATAAAAAAGTTCAAGAATTAACTCTAACCCAAGATATAACTTTAGTTGCCAAATATCAAAAAATAGCCTAAAAAAGATAGTAAAATTCCTATTTTTTTTGTATAATGGTTACTAAGGAGTGAAATTATGAAAATATTAACAGTAAATGCTGGTTCTTCATCTTTAAAATTTAATTTAATAAGTTTACCTGAAGAACAAGAATTAATAAGTGGAAATTTTGAAAAAATAGGTTTAGCCGGAGGTTTATATAGTCTAAAAATTAATGGTTCTAAAATCAAAAAAGAAGCCGATATGAAAGACCATAAAGTTGCTATTGAACTCTTAATAAAAGAACTATTAGATAATAAAATTATCAATTCTTTAAGTGAAATTGATGGAGTTGGCCATCGTCTTGTTCATGGTGGTGATAAATATGCCCAAAGTGTTTTAATTACGGAAGAAGTTTTAAAAGACGTAACCGATTTATCTAGTCTTGCGCCTTTACATAATCCCGCTAATGTTATGGGTGTAAGAGCTTTTATGGAAGCCCTACCTAATGTTCCAATGGTCGGAGTATTCGATACCGCATTCCATCAAACCATGCCTAAAGAAGAATATTTATATGCTGTACCTTATTCTTGGTATCAAGATTATCAAATTCGTAAATATGGTTTTCATGGCACTAGTCATAAATATATAACTAAAGTTATGCAAGAAAAATTAGGTAAAGAAAACATTAATATTATTAGTTGTCATGTTGGCTCAGGTGGTTCTATTTGTTGTATTAAAGATGGTAAGTCTTTTGATACTACCATGGGCTTTACTCCTAATGCCGGATTAATTATGGGTACTAGATGTGGTGATATTGATTATTCTATAATTCCTTATTATCTAAATAAATCTGGTAAAACTTTAGAAGAAGCAGATACAATTCTAAATAAAAAGAGTGGTTTATTAGGTATTACTGAAGAATTTAGTGACCACCGTGATATTGAAACTGCTATGGCCAGTGGTAATGAAAAAGCACTTCTTGCTAATGATATGTATGTAAATCGTATTGTTGATTATATTGCAAAATACTATGTTAAATTAAATGGTGAAGTTGACGCTTTAGTCTTTACGGCCGGTTTAGGTGAAAATGCTCGTGACTTTAGGGCGGAAGTTTTATCTAAACTAGAATGTTTAGGTATCTATGTTGATACTGGCCTAAATGATGAAATAGCTGGTTACTTAGATAAGCACGAAGGCTTAATATCTATGGAGGAATCATCTGTTCCGGTTTACGTTATTCCAACTAATGAAGAATTAATGATTGCGCTTGATACTTACGAATTAATAAAGTAGGTGACCACTATTAATAACAGTATTATCAAAAAAGTTTATAAAAAAATTAAAAGTTATGACAAAATTGTCATTGCTAGACACGTAGGCCCTGACCCTGATGCTATTGCTAGTGAAATTGCTCTAAGAGATTCTATAAGGTTAACTTTTCCTCATAAATCTTGTGTTGCGGTTGGGCTTGGGGTAGCGAAATTCAAATATTATGGCATTTTAGATAAAATAAATCCTGAAGAATATGCCGGGGCTCTTTTAATTGTTCTAGATTGCCCTAATTTACACCGCATTGATGGCATTGAAAATCTACAATATCAAGAAATCTTAAAAATTGACCATCATCCAGCCGAAGATATTAAAGGCCCCGTTGATTGGACTGAAGAAACTGCCTGTTCTACTTGCCAAATGATTGCGGAATTAATATTAAATAGTCCTTTAAAATTAGATACTAAAATAGCTAGTAACTTATATTTAGGAATCGTATCCGATAGTGAAAGATTTTTATATTCTTATACCACCACTAAGACTTTTAAAATAGTCGAAAAACTAATTACTACTAGTAAAATAGATTTTACTTCTTTATATATTTATTTATATGACCGTTCTTTAGATGAAGTAAGATTCCAAGGCTATCTTGCCGAAAACATGCAAGTAACCGAAAATGGTTTAGGCTATTTAATAATACCCGCTGAAATAATCAAAAAATATAATGTTGATTTAGCAACACCATCTAACTTAATTAATAGTTTTAACTATATAAGAGAAGCTATTGTTTGGACTTTTATAACTGAAGACGCTAAAAATAATGGTTACAAAGTAAGTATTAGGTCCCGAGGTCCTATAATTAACACGACTGCCTCTAAGTTTAATGGTGGGGGCCATAAATATGCTAGTGGAGCCAGACTTAATAATGAAGAAGAAATCCAAGCTTTCATAAAAGCCTTAGATAATGATTGTGAAAATTATAAGCGTGCTCAAATTAGTAACTTAGACAAATAGAGAAATTTCTCTATTTTTTTATTAACCTTTAGGATGTTTGACGAGTTCGTCAAACAAAAAACCACCTGCTACGCGGGTGGGAGTTTAATACT
>CANQHB010000067.1 GCA_947623755.1 uncultured Bacilli bacterium
GGTATTCAGGGAGGCCCCTTAATGCATGTCATTGCCGCTAAAGCTGAATGCTTTTATGAAGCCTTACAACCCGAATTTAAAGAATATGCAAACCAAGTTATCTTAAATGCTAAAGCTCTTGCAGAGACTCTAGAAGAAGAAGGATTTAAAATTATATCTGGGGGTACCGATAATCACTTACTTTTAGTTGACGTTAAATCTTCCTTAGGAATAACTGGTAAAGAGGCCGAAACTATTCTCGATAAAATATGTATTACAGTAAATAAAAATACTATTCCTAATGAAACGGAATCACCATTTAAAACTAGTGGTATTCGCTTAGGTAGTCCGGCCATGACTACCCGAGGCCTAAAAGAGGCTGAATTTATTACGATTGGCCATATTATCGCGCGCGCTTTAAAAAATAAAGATAATGAAAACATTTTAAATGAATTAAAACAAGAAGTACTTGCATTAACTGCTAAATTTCCCATTTATGCTTAGGTGAGGTGCTTATGAGTAAAGGTAAATTAATTGTAATTGAAGGGGTAGATTATTCTGGAAAGCAAACGCAAACTGAACTTTTAGTCCAAAATTTACAAGCCGAAGGCCTAAAAGCGATTAGTTTTAGTTTCCCTAATTATGCTTCGCCAACCGGTAAAATTATCGGCGAGTCTTATCTAGGTAAAAATGGTAATTCTCTTTTTAAAGAGGGCATTCAAAATGTTGACCCTAAAATTTCTAGCCTTTACTACGCGGCCGACCGGGCCTATAATATCGGTATTATCAAAGATTATTTAGCAAAAGGTTATATTGTCGTTCTAAACCGGTATGTGGAATCCAATATGGCTTTCCAAGGTGGTAAAATAAAAGATATTAAACTGCGGAACATGATGTATGAGTGGTTAGACAATCTTGAATTCGTTCTCCTAGATTTACCTCGCCCAGATTTAGTTATCTTCTTATATATGCCTTATGAAAAAGTCTGTGAATTTAAAACAGCCAAACAAGAAGTGGCTAATGTCGATATGCTTCGCATGGCAGAAATTGCCTATTTTGAACTAGCAACCATTTATGACTATCAAAAAATAAATTGTATCAGTAATAATAAACTTCGCCCTATAAAAGAAATGGGCGCCGAAATACTATCCAAAGTAAAAAAAGTAATAGAACAGGATGAAGACCATGAATTTAAGTGATTTTAATTATGATTTACCCGAAGAATTAATTGCCCAAACTCCTTTAACTAAACGTGATAGTTCTAAATTAATGATTTTAGATAAAGATACGGGTGCCATTACCCATAAACACTTTCACGATATTTTAGAGGAGTTCCAACCGGGAGACGTTTTAGTTTTAAACGATACCAAAGTAATTCCGGCTAGATTAATCGGGGTAAAAGAAGAAACTAACGCTGTAATCGAGCTTTTACTTTTAAAAGATATTGGTAATAATGTTTGGGAATGCTTATCTCGGCCAGCTAAAAGATTAAAAGTAGGAACCATTGTTACTTTTAGTCCTAAATTAAAAGCGGAAGTCTTAGCCAAATTCGATGAAGGAATAGTTCATGTTAAACTAATTTATACGGGTATTTTAATGGAAATACTAGATGAGCTAGGCGAAATGCCTCTTCCTCCTTATATTCATGAAAAATTAAAGGAAAAAGACCGTTATCAAACTGTTTATGCCAAAACTATCGGTAGTGCGGCGGCGCCCACGGCGGGACTTCACTTTACCAAAGAACTTTTAGCCCAAATTGAAGCTAAAGGCGTCGAAATCTTATTTGTAACTTTACATGTTGGCCTAGGAACATTTCGGCCCGTAGAAGTTGAAAATGTTTTAGAACACCACATGCATAGTGAATTTTATGAATTAAAAGAAGAAGTTGCCAAAAAATTAAATCAAGCAAAACAAGACCATCGGAAAATTTATTCGGTTGGCACTACGACTACGAGAGTTCTAGAAACTGTTATGCATAAATATGGTCAATTTATCGCTTGTCATGGCACGACGGATATCTTCATTTATCCCGGGTTTGAATTTCAAGCTATTGATGGTTTAATTACGAATTTCCACTTACCTAAATCAACGCTTTTAATGCTTGTTAGCGCGTTAGCTAGTCGGGAAATTATCTTAAATGCTTACGAAGAAGCTATCAAGCATAAGTATCGTTTTTTCTCTTTTGGCGATGCCATGTTTATTAAATAAGCTAGTCTCATGACTAGTTTTTTGTTACCTAATTAGGATAATGCCATATACTATCTTAGGAGGATATTTATGGACTATGATTATAAATTTGGCAATACTGCTTACAAATATTTTGATAAAGTAGGGCTTCAATGTAAAGAATATCGCATATTAGCTCCCGAACAAGAACAACTAAAACAGCCCGGATTAGAATATAAAATGGAACCCCGACCTATTTTTGATAATCCTAATTATCATGGGTCTGGTAAACTAAAAGATAAAGTAGCCATCATCACTGGAGGCGATAGTGGACTTGGAAGAGCCGCGGCCGTGGCTTTTGTAAAAGAAGGGGCCAAAGTAGTTATCCCATATTATGATGAACATGAAGACGCCCAAGAAACTAAAGCATATTTAGAAAAACTAGGAGGGTCTTGTCTTTTAATCTCCGGCGATATTCGCGATAAAAAATTTAGCCAAAAAATTGTCGAAATGACCCTAAAAGAATATGGTAAAATAAATATTTTAGTAAATAATGCCGGTGTTCAGTATCAAGCGCCTAGTCTTGAATGCATAAGTGATGAACAATTTGATAAAACTATGCAAGTAAACGTCTATGGGCTTTTCTATCTAACGAAAGCAGTCTTACCTCATCTTCATGCGGGCGATTCAATAATTAATCTTTCATCCATAACTACTTTTTATGGGGAACCGGAATTAATTGATTATGTTACCACTAAAGGCGCTATTGTTGGTTTTACTCGTGCTTTAGCCCGTAATTTAGCTTTAAAAAATATTCGCGTTAATGCTATTGCTCCGGGATTTTTCTGGACTCCACTTCAACCCGCTTGTTGGGTAAAAGAAAAAATTCCTTCTTTAGGGGCCGACGCCGCCATGGCTAGGGGTGCAATGCCTTATGAACTCGCTCCAACCTTTGTTTTTCTTGCTTCCGATGATTCTAGTTACGTCACTGGCCAGGTAATCCATAATAATGGTGGCCAAGTAATGGGTTAACATTCCATTTAAAAAATAGTGTAAAGAGCACTATTTTTATTTGTCTAATTTAAAAATATAAGGTATACTTATTATAGGTGAGTATAATGTTACATTATTATGAAAAATTAATTATATCTATTGTTATCTTTTTAGGTGTCGTAATCGGTACCTCTTCAATTGTCGGTAATTATGTAAAACAAGTTGAACGCAATAAAAGAGTCACTGAAGACCGCATAATTATTGGCAATCTTTAATAACTTCTTTTGCGGTATTACTATAAGCTCGTAATAACCCTCCGGCGCCTAATTTAATGCCTCCAAAATATCGCACCACGACAATTAGCGCATTATCCAAATTATTTCGTTCGATAATATTTAAAATCGGCATGCCGGCAGTGCCACTCGGTTCTTTATCATCCGATTTTTTTATATTGGCTTGTAATTTATACGCATAGGGGAAGTGTCTTGCTTTTTTATGTTCTTTTTTTAAATTTGTTAAAATTAAAGCTATCTCATCTATCTTATCTATGTTATAATAATAGCCAATAAACTTTGATTTTTTAATTTCTAAAGTATAAGTATTTACTAATTTCATAACTCCACCCCCTTAATTATACCTTAAAATTTAAAAAATTTGTAGTATAATAATACCAAGAGGTGAAAAAATATGTTCAAAGATAAATTAAAACTAATTCCTCATTTACCTGGTTCTTATCAAATGAAAAATAGTGCTGGGCAAATTATCTATGTGGGAAAAGCTAAAGACTTAAATAAAAGAGTAAACTCTTATTTTAACCGTCCCCATACTGGAAAAACTGCCAAAATGGTGAGCGAAATTGCCGATTTTGAGTATATTGTTGCTTCCTCTGAACTAGAAGCTTTCCTTTTAGAATTTAATTTAATTAAACATTATGACCCGAAATACAATATTTTACTTAAAGACGATAAAAGTTATCCTTACATTGAATATATTAATAAACCTTACCCCAAATTAAAAGTATCACGCTACCTAAATATCCGCAAAAAAGATAAAAAAATGTTATTTGGGCCATACCCTAATGCTTATGCTGCAAGAAGAATTGTCTCCTTAATAAACCGGCTTTATCCTTTAAAAAAATGTGAAACTATGCCTAAAAAAGTCTGCTTGTATTATCATATTGGTGAATGCTTAGGCTACTGTGAACACAAAGTTAATCCCGAAAAATTACAAGCAATGGAAAATGAAATTTTAGCTTTTTTACGGGGTAATGCTGATATTTTAAAAAACAAACTAATTGCCAAAATGGAAATGTATAGTAAAAATCTAAACTTTGAAATGGCCTTAGAATTAAAAAAAGAGTTAAACTATATTAATATTATTTTAGATAAACAAAAAATGGAACTTCATGACTATGTTAATCGGGACGCAATTGGTTATTATTTTGATAAAGGTTATTTAAGTATTCAAATATTATTCTTACGAAATGGTCGGATGGTCGGGGGTCATACCGATATTTTCCCAGTTGTTAGTGATTACCAAGATGAATTAGACTATTATATCATGAACTTTTATAGTAAACATGAAATTCCTAAAGAAATTCTTTGTCCCAATGATATCAATACCTCTATTTTAAAAGAAATTCTTACTACTAATTTTGTTATACCTCAGAAAGGTAAAAAGAAAAATCTTGTTGATATGGCCTCTTTAAATGCCAAAATAAACTTAGAAAATGAATTAGATATCTTAGAAAAAGATGAAGCCAAAACTGAAGTAGCCAATAACGAACTAAAAGAACTTTTAAACTTACCTAAATTAGACCGAATTGACCTTTTTGATAACTCTAATCTCTTTGGTAGTTTTACCGTTAGTTGTATGGTTGTTTTTAAAAATGGTCGTCCCGCTAAAAAAGAATATCGCAAATATAAAATTAGTTTAGATAAAAATGATGATTACCATACGATGGAAGAGGTTATTTATCGCCGTTA
>CANQHB010000068.1 GCA_947623755.1 uncultured Bacilli bacterium
CGGAATAATATCAAAATACAAATAACAACTAGTCTCTTTAGATAAACTAGTAACTAATAGTCCTCCGTTATCTTTATCCCATTCTGGTTCTGCTCCATTAGAACATACTGATTTTTCTTTATTTATTACATACCCCGTCTGAGGTATAGTTTTTGTTTCTTCATATTCGCCATTATCATTTTCTTTATAAGCGGCTAAGATATTAATATTAGGTTTAGCTTCACTCTTATTTACAGCTAAACTACCTTCTAATTTTCCAGTAATTCCCTCATTTCCGGTATATTCTATTACAACATAATAATAAACACTTTTACCGGTTAAACTAGCATTAATAAATTCATTCTCGGCTAGGATTATTTCTTTATCATCCTTTTTTATAGTACCCTCATTAATTGGTTTTCCAAGTTTTGTAATATTATCAATAACACAATCTTCTTGATTATTTTTCTTTTTACAACTAGCCTTTACTTCTACTTCTTTACTAGTTTTATACACTCTAAAACTAACACTAGCATTTAAAGTGTTATCACCTTTCCATATTAAATTATAAGGCACTAACTCATTATCCGCGGTTGCTTCTACTTTAATTGTTTTAGCCTCGATATGCCCTTTTAGATTATTCTTTAGCTTATAATCTAAACTGCCTGTTACTTCTATTGTTGCTTTATCTAATTTCGCTACAATCGAAGGTTCTTCTTTTTTATTAAAGAAAACTCCTAATCCTAAACTTAGCCCACCACTAAGTAATAATACTAAAAGTATTATTTTTGCTTTCCTATTATTCATAATATCTCCCTTTACTTTTTACATATTACAACTATATCGAAAAATTTTCATTACCTTCGACAAAACTTGTCAAAACTTTTTCTAGTTATGCTATGTCTGTAATGCTAAAACGCATTACTTATTGTATAAAGATATTATATAATAACATTTAACTAAATTCAAGTATTTTAATTATCAATTTTTCTAGTTCTTGTTAGTTTTAATCCTTCTCTTATTTTTTTCTTGGCTAAAGCTGTCACTACATAATCTAAGTAATCATCTTGATATTTTTTATCTTCATCAATAATTACTTCTATCCGGTCTTCATTTTTTAAGCCATATGTAAGGGGTACTTCTATGCCATTAACAATAGCCCCGACTGCTTTATTTCCTACTTCTGTATGAATTTTATACGCAAAATCTAAAATCGTTGCCTTCTTCGGTAAAGTATAAATATTTCCATCCTTTGAATAAACATTTAATTGTTCTGCTAAAACTTCATCATATATTTGTTTTATAAATTGGTCATTATCTTTTTGATATAATGATTCTATTTCTTCTAAGGCGGTTATTAAAGCATCGCTTTTAGCTAAATCAGCTTGAATTTCTTTAATACTCTTATTAGGAAATAAATCTTTTAATACGGCAAACCCATATTTATTTAATAAAGCCATTTTCTTTGTACTAATTCGAAACTGAATATAATGTTCTTTAAAACCGGTTTTATACCCACACACAGTCGTATGCATACACCTATATCCATTTGGCTTTGGAGTATATAAATAATCTTTAAAATAACTACTGATATTTTGATAACACTCATGAATATGTCCTAAAGTTAAATAACAATCTTTAGCCTCGGCCACACTTACTTCATACCCAATTAAATCATGAATAGTTGCCATCTTTTGATTTTGCTTCATCTCCCGAAACAAACTATATAAATTCTTAAATCTAATCCGAATATCATTACTTATTCCATTACTTTCTAAAAAAGTACTAACATTATCCGCGATTTCTTCAATTTCACTTTGATATCTAATTGTATAATCATTAACCATCGCTTTACAAGATTCATAATCACTAGGATTTAAAAACTTAAACGCCAAATCTTCTAAATTTCTTTTTACTAAATAAGCCCCGGTTCTATTAGCTAAAGGTACAAATACTTGTAAAGTCTCAATACTTTTTGCTTGTCTTTTAGCTTCACTTTTCTTTCCCTCTAAAGTCCGCATATTATGTAATCTATCAGCTAATTTAATTAATATTATCCGATAATCTTCCATCGATTTTCGAAGTAACAAACAAGTATTATACTGTTCTAATTCATTTTTAGTTGTAAAGTTAATATCTTTTATTTTAGTTACTCCGTCTACTAAATAAGCAACATCTTGATTAAAATATTTTGCTATTTCTTCTTTGGTAGTTTTGGTATCTTCAATAACATCATGTAAAAAAGCCGCGGCTATACTATTTGCATCATGTAAATGCATTTCTCCAAATAAAATATATGCCACAGCTTCCGGATGGGTTATATACTCTTCTCCACTTTCTCGATAAACCCCTTCATGTTTTAATTTTGCATATTGATGAGCTTTAACTATTAAAGCCATCTCTTCTTTTGAAAAAACTTTTCTTGCTTCATCTATTAACATTTGATACATTCCAAATCACCCCACTATATTGGAAATATACCGCTATCATAACAAAAAAGACTTCAAATGTAAAGTCTTTTTCTTATTTAAGTTTAATAGTATAAGATTTATTTCTAATGGTAATTATAGCTTCTACTTCCGTTGCATTTCCAATATTTTTATCTATCTTAAATACTAATTTATCACTATAATTAGCCGGATTTTCTAAAGCGACGTCTTGATAATAAGTCTTATCATTTACGACATATTTAATTCGCATAAAGTTTTCAAAGAAAGTTCTATAAGTTCTATTAGAACCCATAAATACTGATTCATTATCTAAAGCTAAGCTATAATCCATCACCATTAATGTTTTATTAACGTCTTTTAAGATATCAATATATATTTCTTTTAATATTCCATTTTGAGTATAAACAAATCTATTCGTAAGTTCATAATCTTTAATGGCAAATTCTGTTTTTCCTAAATCCGTTCCTTCTAAATTAATAATTGTATTTTTATTAATATTCATATTATAAATATTACTATTAATTACAATTGGTTTAAGTTTTATCTTTCTAGTTAAAGCCCCTATTCCTCCTTTACTATAATCATATCCGGAGTAAGCTTCAATCTTATAATCATTACTACTAGTATTGGCGTTTAATTCATAAGCAATAACATAATCTTCTTTACTATTTCCTTTAATTAAAGTTCCCTGATAAGGCATACCCATATCTTGGAAATAATTACCCACTGCTAAATCAGGTGATAATCTTTGTTTATTAAAAACTAATCTAAAATTATAATAATTAAGCGGGTTATCATTTCTATATCTATTCGTTAATGTTACTTGTAAAACTAAATATTTTTTATTATCTTTAATTTTATTTCCTCTATAATCAATATCGGTAATATAAGATTTATTTACTTGCACATTTATATACCCAAAAGCGACCATCTCGCTTTGATTATATTGTTTTTGGACAATTTCTTTATTAGTATAAATTAAAGACCCTGTAACAATTATTAAAACCACAAATATTATTGAAAATATAAATTTATTTTCTTTATAATAATATTTTAACTCTCGTAAAAATCTTCTAATAGTTCTTTTAGTTTTATAAGTATCTCTTCCGACTAAAAATTCAAATTCTTCACTATCTTCACTACTAATTTGTAAGTCTTCAATATCTCCTTTAAAGTCAAACTTTCGGATATTAAAACCAATCCCTCGAATAAAAGCATAAAATATTAAGGCATACTGACTATAATGCACTACCACCGCGATATCCCGAATAATATTAGCTAAAGTATTATCTAAGATATCCGCTTCAATACTTTGAAAAACGGTTAAACTTACAGTTAATAATACTAAAACTAAAATATAATAGATAATCCCAACACTATAATATCTCGTTGGTTTACTTTTATTCTGCAAGATAAACGCGACTACAACAAATACCGCGATTATTAGAATTACCGCTATATACATAAAAATATTTACGTAACTAGCCGATAAACTTCCAAGCATAATATTACCGGATATTTGATATCCATTATTTACATAATCAATAAAAAATGTTTCTATTGCTCTTGTTTTTAATACTAAATAAAGCATTGGTATTAGAAGTAATAAATGGATTATTCTAAAATGCTTAATAATAAATGCATATGGCTTTTTTAATATCATTTTAATCACCTATCATTATAATTTTAACAAACTAAAAGCTCTTTGTAAATTATTTCTCAAATTTTTTCAAAAAAGTGTTGACAAAAACCCATTTTTCATTTAATATAACAATCACCAATTCACTTACAAGGCGAATTGGTGCTAGTATCACACTAGTCAACCCCTTTTTATTCTTTTTGAAGCTGTCTTCAGGGGGCAGCTTCTTTTTTTTGTTTTAAAAAACTATCATTTCTGATAGTTACTTTAAACTTAAATTTTTATAATAATCATATCTTTTTTGGGCATAGCAAATTTGAGCTTGTAATAATTCTTTTGCTAACTTTTCATCCTTAATTTTTAAAGCATTATATCTAACTTCATTATTTAAAAACTCTTCATATCTTTTAAAATCTGGTTCTTTATTATCTAAATATAATTTATCTTCTATCGGATTATATCGCATAAGTAAAGTGTACCCTACTAAACTAGCTAGATTCTCTTCTTCAATAGAATGATTCATTCCAGTTTTTATTCCCTGTTCAATACATGGCGAGTAGGCAATAATTAAAGCTGGTCCATTATGTTCCATCGCTTCTTTTATAACTTTAATACTATGCATCATATTAGCCCCTAAAGAAATACTTGCAACATAACAATTAGGATAAGACATGGCAATTCTAAATAAATCTTTTTTGACAGTTCGTTTTCCTTTATTGCTAAACTCGGCGACTTGGCCCAATTGACTGGCTTTACTTGTTTGTCCTCCAGTATTAGAATACACTTCTGTATCTAAGACTAATACTTTAATATTTTCATTAGTTGATAAAACATGGTCTAAGCCTCCAAAGCCTATATCATAAGCCCAACCATCACCACCAATCGCTAAAACGGTTCTTTTCGGAATATATTTAAGTAAACTTTCCAATCTTTTTGGAATTTTTTTCATGCTTAATTCTTTTTTAACTTGATTAGTTATCGTAAAATCATCCATATTATCTAAATATTT
>CANQHB010000069.1 GCA_947623755.1 uncultured Bacilli bacterium
TCATTTTGGTAACCATCCACTGCTTTTAATTTAACATTATATGTTCCTTCATCTTTAAAAGCACTATAATCAATTGGATTTCCATTTTCATCAATATCATCAGTAACAAAACTAGCTGTACAAATATCATTAACGTCATAACATTGATTAATAAAATCTTCTAATTTATATTCTTCTCCTACAAATATCTCCACTGTTTTAGTTAACACTACTGGTGCGGTTGTATCCACTACTTTAAGATTAACGGTATAATCTTTCTTTTGCACATTTACTGTTATACCATAAGTATTTGGTGTCTTAAGCATTGGTGTTGCACAAGCATAATCTAAAATATTAGCGTCTTCTTCATTTATCGCTTCAATCTCTTCATCACTACACCTTGATAAATCATAACTAATTTCAAATTCTTCTGGATAACTTACTTTAATATCTTCAATATCAATATTTTCTAATTCGGAAAAATAATCTACTGCCTCAGGAAGCTCACTACCAGATTCTAATACTAATTCTTCTTTTAATTGAAACTTTGGCACTACTGTTTCTACTTTTCTTTGATGATGATTTTTAGTCGCTAACACTACAATTATAATTACAATAATTAAAACTAACGCTGATACTCCAATAATTAACCATTTAGTTTTATCTTTTTTTGCATATCTTTTTATATAATTTTCATCAAATATAAAGCGTTTCTTTGCCATAATATCACCCTATTATCAAATCTATCATAATCTTACCATGTTTTTGAAAATAATTCTACTATCTAACTACAAATTTTTTAAATTTATTATCTTATAATTTTATCATATATTTTTAAGCAATACAAATAATATAACTTTTTCTAATATTTTATTCTTACCGCTAATAATATAAAATGTAATTAGGAAGTAGGTATGAAATATGGCATTTAATCTAAATATTGAAAGAAAAGAATCTATCAACAAATGTGTTAGATTCCCCGTAAATATAATAAATGATATTGAAAAAATTGCTAATGAAAACAATGTCTCCTTTTCTAAATTTGTTATTCAAGCTTGTGAATATGCTCTAAAAGACATTGAAGAACAAAAAAAGAAATCTAAAATTAAAGCTTAAAATAGCTTTCTTTTTTTTGCAAGAAAAAAGTTGATAACAACCTCGTTATCAACTATTTTTCCTCTTTTAAAGCTTCTTCTAGTTCTTCTTTCGTCATTTTAGTATAGCCCTTAATTCCTCGTTCTTGAGCTTCTTCTTTTAATTCTTCTAAAGTTTTTTCTTCGGTATTTACTGTTAATTTTCCTGTTGTTACTAAAGAATCAATTTGTTCTTTTGTTAAAGTTTCATTTTCTACTAAAGCGTCCGCTAAAATATTAACTAAATCTTTATTTTCTTTTAATATTTTCTTTGCTTTTTCATAACATTCTTCAACAATTTTTCTTACTTCTTCATCAATTTCATGGGCTACTTTATCAGAGAAATTCTTAGTTTTACCATAATCCCGACCTAAGAAGACCCCTTCTGATTTTTGTTCATATTGCACTGGACCTAAATCACTCATACCATATTCGGTAACCATGGCTCTTGCAATATTAGTGGCTTTCTTAAAGTCATCACTAGCGCCCGTTGTCACTTCTCCTAAGAACATTTCTTCACTTACGCGGCCTCCTAATAAGCCTGTAATTTGTGCTTCTAATTCTTTCTTCGTCATAATGGCAATTTTTTCTTCTCTTGGAAGCATCATCGTATATCCACCGGCAACACCTCTTGGAATAATCGTAATTTTATGGACTTCATTAGCGTCTTCTAATTTTATTCCAATAACGGCATGTCCTGATTCATGGATTGCCACTAATCTTTTTTCTTTATCGGTAATCTTTCGACTAACTTTAGCTGGTCCCATAAGTACTCTATCGGTTGCTTCATCAATTTCATCCATTGTAATGGCACTCTTATCTCTTCTAACAGCTAGTAAAGCTGCTTCATTAAGTAAGTTCTCTAAATCAGCTCCACTAAAGCCTGGTGTTCTAAGACTTAAATTCTTAAGATTAACGTCTTTATCTAAAATCTTATTTTTCGCATGAACTTTAAGAATTGCTTCTCTTTCATTTGCGTCCGGTAAACTTACCGTTACTTGTCTATCAAATCTTCCTGGACGAAGTAAAGCTGGGTCTAACACGTCTGGTCTATTAGTCGCGGCCATAATAATGATACCTTCATTTTCCCCAAATCCATCCATTTCAGTTAATAATTGATTTAAAGTTTGCTCTCTTTCATCATGACCTCCACCAAGGCCTGTACCTCTTTCGCGACCTACGGCATCAATTTCATCAATAAACACTAAGCATGGTGCACTTCTTTTAGCGTCTTTAAACATTTCTCTAACTCGGCTTGCTCCAACTCCGACGAATAATTCTACGAAATCGGAACCACTTATATAGAAAAATGGTACATTAGCTTCTCCCGCAACGGCTCTTGCTAGTAAAGTTTTACCAGTTCCTGGAGGCCCTACTAATAATACCCCTTTTGGTATTCTTGCCCCCAATTTTTGGAATTTCTTTGGATTTTTCAAGAAATCAATTAATTCTTTAACTTCTTCTTTTTCTTCTTTTAATCCTGCAACGTCACTAAATTTTGCTTGATGTTTGTCATCACTAAGTTTAGCTCTACTCTTTCCAAAATCCATTGAGCCTTTATTAGAATTAGCTAGTTTTGAAAATAACACATACGCCATAACTGCTAACAACACTAAAGGTAATACTTGCACAATTATATACAAAATTGGACTTGAACCTGGGTCACTATTTGTGACATATTCTTTAATTCCTTTTTCTTCGGCATATTTGGTAATATTGGCAATTTCGGCTTCAATTACTTTTGTTTTAAAAGATTCATTATCTTTATACTTTTCTAACTTACCTTCAACAATATATATTGATTCACTACTTTTTGGGGTAATAGCAATCTCTGTTACTTGCTCTTTCTTTAAAGCTTTAATAAGTTCCCCAGTTTTAAGTTCATGAACTTTATTAGTTCCCATATTTAAGATAAATAATACTGAACCAATAATTATAAACAGTATTAAATATGGAAATAAACTTTTTAAAGTACTATTTTTTCTTACTTCTTTATTATTCATATTATTCCTCCTCATATGAAAGTATTATATCATATATTCCATCAATTTCTATATCAAATTTTGATTTTTTTACTCCCGGAAGCCAAAGTATATTATTTTCACTATCTACCACGACTGGAAAATTCTTTCTTTTTTCTCTACTTATCTTTTCATCAATAAATATATCTTTAACTTTTTTACTTCCTTTTAAATTTTTTACGGCTATTTTATCTCCCTCTAATCTACTTCGAACCATTAAAGGTAATTTAATATTAGCACTATTTAATCTTATTACATAATTACTTTTCTTATCACTTTTCGGAAGTACTTTAATAATTCCACCCGGAACTTTAACTTCATTATCTAAAATATAACAATAATTATCTCTTACTTTAGTATGTTCTATTTTAAAATAATTATAGTCCTTTATTGCTACATACTCATTTGGTAAATTAATATAGCCATTTTTATCTCTCATTATTAAATCTTTTATAGCTAAAGTATTACTATCACTAACTTTAAATAAATCATTAACATATATTAAGGATAACTCATATTCTATTATCTTTTTAATAATAAAATCATCATACTTTCGTAATTCTGTAATCTTAATTCCTTTAGTTGTCTTTATCTCTTTTAAAATATTTCGAATATAATCATCTATAAAATTATTTACTTGTTCTAATTCTTGACTAAATTTTAAATATTTTAAATGCACTGCTTTATTTTCTTTCTTTAAAAAAGGTAAAACTACTTTCCGATATCTATTTCTCGTATACTTGATTGAACTATTACTTTTATCAATATAATACTTAAGGTTATTATTTTTCATATATTCTAAAATATCATCTTTGGTTACCCCAATTAAAGGCCTAACAATCTTATAATTATCCATTATAACTTCTCTTTTAAACCCACTATAACCTTTAATGCTACTCCCTCTGGTAAGTCTCATTAATATTGTTTCTACTAAATCATCCCCATGATGAGCCGTCATTAAATATTGTGCATGATGTTTTTCTACTAACTCTTTAAAAAAATCATATCTTTTATTTCGAGCTTCATTCTCTAAATTATCATGGTTATATTCTTTAATTTCCATATATTCATAAATTAAATGTCTCTTTTTTGCATAAGCTTCCACAAAGTCTTTTTCTTCTTCACTTTCTTTTCTTAATTTATGATTTACATGGGCCACCACTAAGTTAATATTATCTATTTTACATAGCAAATCTAGAAGACACATTGAATCTGGTCCTCCACTAACTGCTACCACAACTGTATCACCTTTTTTAAGTAATTCCTTTAGATAAGATAACACTTTCTCCATAAATTTCACCATGCTCTACTATTTTAACGCAAAGTAGGCATAATATCAAGTATTTTTAGCCTATTGGATTAGCATGATTAAGAATTGCTGTAATGTTATTTTTTACGGCTTTGATATTAAATTTTTTAATTTCATTATCTTCTACTTCATATCTTTTATTAACAAAATCTAAAAAGTCTAAATCACATACTTGTTCTAAGCTATCATCACTCATTCTTAACTTAAAATATTCTTCTAATAAATCACTTACACACCCATTATATGAATTAACTGTATTATCATCTTGAGCTAAGCCTAGCCCATAAATTGTTGCCATAAAAGGATGAACTGACACTAATAAATCTTTTAAAATAAAGTTATTATTGCAATAATTAATGAAAGGTAAAGCGTCTTCTTTATTATAAAACCTAATAACAATTCCTTCATTAGTCGCTTTTACATGAAATTTTACGGTCGCTTTAATATTATTTCTAATTAAATACAAAAATACGGTCTTAAGAGCACTCATTAAATATTCATATTTAACTGGAAAATAAACTTTTATGGC
>CANQHB010000070.1 GCA_947623755.1 uncultured Bacilli bacterium
CGAAATAATATTGTATTTTAAAGCATAATGGGCTATAATAAAAATAGAATAGGAGGGGCCTTTATGCGTAGTAAAAAGACATCTTTTATGAATGTGATGAAGATTATTGGTAAAATACTTTCTTGGGCCCTATTTGTTATTTTATTAATAGCCGCGGCTTTTTTGATTTACTATTATATAGCAACAAAGATTTATGCGACGAAGGGTGCTGGTTATGAACCAAAGTTTTCAATATATACAATTGTTAGTCCATCAATGACACCCAATATTAATGTATATGATGCAATAATTAATGAGAGGGTAGATAGTCCTAATGATATCGCAGTAGGGGATGTTATAACATTTGTTTCTACTAGTTTACTTACACCAGGAACGACGATTACTCATAGGGTAATAGGAATTACAAAAGATGAAAAAGGGGATATTTGTTATCAAACTAAAGGAGATTTTAATGATGTAGCTGACCAAGCTTGTGCGAAATATAGTAACTTAATTGGAAAAGTTATATTTAGAATACCCCAATTAGGAAGATTACAGTTCTTCTTAGCTTCAAAAGCCGGATGGATATTATGTATTTTAATACCAGCAATATTTATAATTGGACGAGATATAATGCGAATTGTGACTTTAAGTAATATTAAAGATACAACGAATAAGTTAGAGAAGAAGAAAAGTGGAAAAGACCCAAAGAAAGAAAAGATGGAAGAAGAAAGAAAAAAAGAATTAAAAAGAAGATTATTAAAAGAAGAAACGAAACAAGATTATTTTGATGAACCAAAAATAAATGTGGTAGATAAAAGAAATAAAAAAAGGAAAGATGATTAACTTTCCTTTTTAGTTGGGATTAAATACTTTAGCAAGGGTACCATTTTTGTTTAAATGATTATAAGTTTTAGGGTCAAGAACTAAATCAAATTCCCCAATAAATTCATAAATGTTTGGATTAAAACCAATTTTAAAATCATTTAAACCTTTATATGGGTTAGATGAGCTAAAGTCTCCGGTTAGACCATTTAAATCAAGATATTTATAGTTATTTTTATAATATTCAATTAAATGATAATGTAAGAAGTAATTAGCGTTAAAACGACGATATCTAGTATCAATACCACTTATAACAATATTTACTCGGTTATTATGTTTAATAGTGAAGGCTCCGGCAATATAAGTTGTTTTATTTTCTCTTAAACCGATAGTTGCTATTTCAATATCATTTTTATAGGCTAAAAGAGTTTTATCAGAGTTCATTTTAGCATTGATAATTAAGTCAGTATTGTTGTTAACTAATTCTTCAGCTAAGGCACTATTCCGACTTAATTCTTGGTCATATAGTTCTTTACTATTTAATAAATATTGTTCATAATCTATTTTAATTAGAAATAAATCACATTTATTCTTCATATCAAAGATATTATAATAACTTTTATAGTAATATTCATTAACATTTTTCTTTTTTTTGATAAAATCATATAAAATATCTAGTTTATTACGGTCTACTTTTTCAAAAATTAAGCCTTTTTTACTAGCTTTACGTATTTTATTTTTAGTATTTTTACTTAGTTTGGAAAATGAATACTCTTGTAAATTAATAATACCATTAAAACGAGGAAGAAGAGATTCAAAGTATAAGTTGTCTTTTAATTTGGTATAGCCTAGCTCTTTTAAATAATCACGAACTGTAATATTTTGGTTGTAATTAGTAATATGAGTATCCTTATCAATTTGAGCAATAGCTAATTCGGGATTAATTTTTAGAAAAACTAATTTTTTAGCATAATATTCTTTTAAAGCTTTAGTAAATGAGGATAGTAAGTCATAATCAAAGTAATCAATTAAAAAGCCTTTAGGAGAATAGCCATATTTATAACGCATATTTAGTTTATGAATAAGGATTAAAGCGGCGGCTTTGATAACGCCTAATTCATCAACATAGCCAATTAAATCATATTCATAATTATTTTCGGCCATAAAGAGAGCATAGCTAGAACTTTCATGATAGGAGCTTAATGGATGATTGCTGGCAAAGGCATCAAACTCCGCGATTGATAATTCTTTTATGTGCATAAAAAACACCCCTTTGGAATGAAAAGTATTATAGCATATTATGAGCTTTTTGTCTAGAATGATACTAGTCTTTTACTTGACTACTAAAAAAAATATAGTATAATATTAATAGGAGGATAGTTATGACAAAGAGAAAAGAAAAAACATTTTTAGATAGAATAAGTTTAGGATTTGACAAATTAATGCTTAGTAATATTGTTTTAACCGCATTATTCTTAGTTTTTGGGGTAGTAATTTATTTGAATCCCGTAATAACACTTAAGACCGTAGGAATTGTTATTGGAGTTGCATTTATTATTTTTGGGTTATTTGATATTTATGAATTTTTAACGAGAGCTAATAATCCCTTATTTAGTTTAAGGATAGTTTTGGGGATTTTAACGGTTATCTTAGGAGTGTTTACCCTTATGGACCCATTTAAAATTACGAAGTTACTTACTTTTTCATTAGGAATATATTTAAGTATTTTAGCAATTTTTAAAATAATTGAAGCTTTTAAATTGAAAAAGTATGGTTTTGATGGTTGGGTTTTAATGTTAGTAGTAAGTGTTTTACTTTTAATATTTGGAGTATTTATTGGAATTAATCCGATGGCTTCGGTAGATTTAGTGGAGGCAACAGGAATATTTGTTATTTTAGCTAGTATTTTGGAGATATGTAATTTACTTATGCTTTATACTAAAGCTAAAGATATTATGAAATTAATAAAAAAGAATATTTAAAAGCAGTTTTTAAATATTTTTTTGTCAAAATATGAGAAAATTAGCACTTAGTGTTGACAAGTGCTAATAAGAGTGGTATACTTAAATCATGAAAGGAAGATGATTGGTTATGTTACCAAGAAAAATGTTTTTAGATGATATGTTCGATAATTTTTTAGAAAGTGAGCCAGTAAAAATGAAATGTGATATTTATGAGGCAGATGGAGCATATAATTTAGAATTAGATATGCCTGGATTTACCAAAGAAGATATTAACATTGAATATAATAAAGGAACACTTACAATAAGTGCTGAAAAGAAAGAAAGTAAAGAAGAAAAAGACGATAAGAAATATATTCGTCGGGAAAGATTTTATGGAAAAGTAAGTCGTTCTTTCTACTTAGGAGAAATTGAAGAAGAAAATATTAAAGCGGAATTTAAAGATGGAACTTTAAAAGTAGTGGCTCCTAAGAAAAACGAAGATATTTCTAAAAGAATTATTAGTATTGATTAAGCTCAGAAATGAGCTTTTTTCTTGGAAATAAACATGATATAATTAAATTGGGTGATAAGAGATGGAAACTAAAACTTTATTATTTAAAAATAGAATCGATGTGCTTAATAGAATAATAAAATTTTATGTGGAAGAAGATTTAAAAAGATTTGATGATTTAATAAGTAGATTAAAAAATAATGAAAGTATTTTTTCTTTACTTAGAGATTCCGCGGTTATTATGCCGGGGGAATTAGAACAAATTTTGGCTAAAAAAGAAAATAAAGTAGGAGATATGTTTGATGTAGTGCGAGAGTTAAAGGAAGTTAAAAGAATAAAGGATGAGGCTTTAATTTTATGTGAAGATTATGCGGATGTTTTTTTAGGAGCTCTTAATTTAGATAAAGAAAATATCACTTATAACATAGTGGTAAAGAATCGAGCAATAGATGAAGAACAGAAGTGCGATTATAGTCCTTATATTGAGAATTTAGATAAAGATAAATTAAGAGAACTCATATAATAGATTTTTTTTCATATAGTAATATGAGTAATTTTAGGTTTACAAATTAATAATTTTAAGTTATAATATACCCGAGTATTAAATTACTCCTTGCTTATACGTAAGAGATAAGCCAATAGACCATAAGGAGGTGGAAATATGACTAAATATGAAATTATGTTCATTGTAAAGACAACTATGGAAGAAGCTAAAATTAAAAGTACTATCGATAATATGAAAAAGATTATTACTGATGGGAAAGGTAAAATAGTTGAAGCTAAAGAAATGGGCGAAAGAAAATTAGCATATCCAATTAAGAAGGAACTTAATGGATTTTATTGTGTGCTAAAAGTTGAAGCTAAGCCAGAAGTTGTTAGTGAATTTGATAGGAAAGCACAACTTTCTGAAACAATTCTAAGACATTTAATTATTAAATTAGATGAGGAGTAAAATATGAACAAAGTAATTTTAATAGGTAGATTAGCAAGAGACCCAGAACTTAGAACTACACCGTCTAATTTAAGTGTAGCAACATTTTCCATTGCAGTATCAAGACCTTTTACACCCCAAGGAGGGAATCAAGAAACAGATTTTATCAATTGTGTAGTTTGGAGAAGACAAGCCGAGAATTTAGCAAGATATTGCCATAAAGGTAGCCAAATTGCCGTAGAAGGTAGAATTCAAACAAGAAATTATCAAGCACAAGATGGAAGTAAACGATATGTGACAGAAGTTATGTGTGATAATATTACATTCTTGGGGACAAAGGACGCCAATGGAGCAACAGGTAATACGGGTAATAATTATCAGGCACAACCAGCGACGGGGGGATATCAAAACTATGAGTCTCAAATACCACAAGACGTGCAAGGTATGCCTACAACAGATATTTCTGAAGACCCATTTAAAGGTTTTGGAGAAGAAATTACTTTAAGTGATGATGATTTACCATTTTAAAAAGGAGGAATAGATAATGGCAGAATTTTATCGGAAAAAGAAAAAAATATGTCAAATGTGTGCAGGTAAAAGCGTAGATTATAAAGATGTAATGATTATTAATAAATACATTAATGATAAAGGCAAAATCATGCCAAGAAGAATGACTGGAGCTTGTGCAAAACATCAAAGACATATTGCTGAACAAGTTAAATATGCAAGATTTATGGCATTAATACCATTCGTTAAATAAGCACTTAGTGCTTTTTTT
>CANQHB010000071.1 GCA_947623755.1 uncultured Bacilli bacterium
AATAAAGACTCACAAACTACTTGTTTTCCTCCTGCACTATCACTTACTCCTGCAAAATTAATTGATGAAGTAGGTCGCGGATTTTCTGGGTCTACATATCCTAAAGGGTCCACTCTCGTTCCATTTAATCTAATTTCAAAATGTAAATGTGGTCCGGTAACTCTTCCGGTTGACCCTGAATAAGCAATAATTTGCCCCTGCTTTACTTGGTCTCCTTCTTTAACTAATATAGTTTTTAAATGGGCATATAAAGATTGGATTTCTTCATCATGGTCAATAATTATATGATTACCATAACTACCTCCACAAGTTTGATTGCCTTCACTACACCCTGTATGCGTATAACTTACCGTTCCATCTTTGGTGGCAATAACTGGAGTATCTCGACTAGCTCCTATATCTAAAGCTCCATGGGCTTTTTGATATTTTCCTGTTACTGGATGAATCCGTGGTCCAAAATAAGAAGTAATAACAACCGTCACTGGTGCTCCTCCATATATATTTCCTTCTGTTGCACTCATACTACCTATTGGCCACCAATAAGCTTCATTATCAGTTAAAGTATAATATGTACAATAAGTACTAAGATTATATAAACCTAATACTCCACTAATACTATTATCAATATTATTAGTTATAATATTATAAATTTGTTCATAATCGGCTCTTCCATAATGTAGTCCCGCCTCATCATATGTATTAATAGATTCTTGCGTATAGCCTAAATCAATAAATTTTAAATTACTTAAACCACTACTATTTATTAAATCTCGCATGGTATTATTAAAATTATCTATTCCTTCATTTTTGGCATTTTGTGATTTACTATCATCTACCGGACCTAAGGCCACAATATATAAATTATGACTACTCCATTCTCCCGTTGCTAGTTCCTGATATTTATTAAAGTATGTATTAGCATTATTATAAGAATAATCATTTACTCCTAACCAAATCACAATATTATAACTAGCATTTTCTCTCATGAGGCCGTTAATTCCTTTAATTCCCCCCACTGTTGAATTAGTGTAACTATTGCTAAAAGAACCATTACCTACTAACCAATTATATCCATAACCAACCCCATAAACGGTATTACTAGCATTTATTAAACCGGCATTTATAATGCCCTGCGTCCTAGAATCTCCTAAATATAGAGTCTCTTTATATACTACATTATCTTCTTCGTTATTCTCTTGTTCTTCTTCGCTTCCATAAAGATTTTTTAAGATTGCCTCATAATCATCCCCATTACTAGCATATTCTTCCATCTCATTAAGTCTTTCTTGTGAAAACTCTAAAACATTACTACTATTTAAGAATGAAATCGTTGACCGATAAGAAGTAGATACATATAAATAATTACTAATATCACTATATAAGCTATCTAATTTTGTAACATAGGCCTTTTCGGATTTCGCTAAATTTACTTTATCTTCCTCCGCGGGCATATAGGTATCTATTCCCTGATAATAGCCCTCCGTATCAATATAACAGCCAGTATCTAAATTACAATAATTAATATTTACATCACAACTCTTAATCTCTACATTTTTTGAACTAGCATTATAATTACCATAACTAAGGGCATTAGTTTTTAAAATAATCATTAAAGCTTTTACCACTTCATCACTGTATTTTTCGCCTTTAGTATAAGCATAAGTAGCCCCTTTAACAAATTCTTCTATACTTACAGTATCATATACTTCCCGGTCTGTAACATTTTGATAGCAATTAGTAATGGTAACTTGGGTTTCATTATAATTACAAACGGTATCATAATAATTTTCCCCTTTATATAATTCTTGAGACCCACCAGTTAAGATTAAGAAGAAGATAAAAACTATTAAAGCAAATCCTCCCCCTATAATTATTAATGGCCATTTATATTGTTTTATAAATGATTCAAAAAGGCCACTTACTTTGCCCTCACTTTGACGCTTATCTTCTTTTTTATCGCTTGTTTCTTCCGGAATTTCTTCTCCTCCATCTAAAGTAGGAACCTCACTTTTTTCCTCTTCTATATTTTCTTCACTACTCTCCTCTTCCTCTAAAGCTGTCCTATCTTCACTTCTAATTGCCTCATTAATCATTGTATTTTTTCTTAAAACGGGACTTACTCCCCCTAATTTACTTTTATTTGGACGAGCTTTATTTAATCCTTTAGAGTCTCCTTTAGTTAATTCTTCAGTTGTATCTCCTGTTAAATCTATTCCTTTATTTACTGCACTTGTTATCCCACTATCATTAAGGCCTTTAGCTACTTCTTTTACCCCCGGTACTTTATTGGCCGTCTTCGCTACTTTATCGGCCGTATTATCAATTACTTCTCCCGCTCCCGGAACTTTTTTAGCCACCTCATAAACTTTTCCCCCCACGCCTGGTGCTAAATATTCTGCTGCTCCTTTAGCCGCTGTATCTACCACTTTTTTTGTTTCTTGGTCGGAATTAGGGTTAGTAGTACCCTGTGGTCTATTAGGATTATAATTTTGGGCATTTAATTCTTCGGTATGTTCGTCCTTCATGGTACTTCACCCTTTTTCTGTACCTAAATTATATCATAAAAAAACATAAAAAAAAAGAACTATAACAAGACACTATTTTAAATATTTCACATAAATTAATAATGAGAATACATGAAAGGGTGAATAATATGAATAACAATGATAGTAATACAACCGGTAATTGCATCAATGAAATCCTAAGCGTTATCTTAGTTTTACAACAAAATGCCTGTCCTGAATCTTGTTTAGACGCTTGCGATAGACCAGTTTTAGGAGGCGGACCTAATTGTTTAATTTGTAATACTAGACCAGTTATGCTTTACACTTGTGGTGGCAATGGTACACCATGGAGTATGCCTACAACCAAAGATACCACAATAAGTTGTACTGGCACTACCGGTACTGAATGTTCGACTATTTTCCGGGTTGAAAAAATTGAAGGAAACTGCTGTACATTCCGTGTTCTAGCTGATAATCCAGATACTACAAGCTTAAATCCATATATTGCAACCAATTCTTTCTTTACTATGGATTGTGACTGCTTATGTGCTATAAGATGTTTAAGTGACACTTATGTTGATTGTGTTTGCTAAAATTTATCTATTTTAAAACCTCATTTGAGGTTTTTTTATTTCATTGCTATTTTATACGTATTAACTAATTCTAAAAATTCTTGCCATCTTCCCGTTTTACGCATTATATGCGGACAATCTTTCCCATTAAAATCATTATGGGTTTTAACGGCGTCTATCTCTAAATTATAAGCATTAAGTAAATATGCGACTAATCTAGCCCCATTATCAAATGTCTTATCATAATCTCCATCTTCATTTACACACAATTCAATTCCTATTCCATACTTATTTCCACTTTTATTTCCTGCCTGATAAGCTACTTCATCATCGGGAATATGATGATATATTTCTTTATCATCCACCGTATAATGCCAAGAAGTATAAGTCTTATTATTATAACTTAAATAATGAGCATGATTTTTACTATTTGCTCCCTTACTATAATTATCTGTTTCATGAATCACTATATATTTAATAAATCTTTTTATACCCGGCCTAGCATTTTCGGATACTGGAATTATTTGCTGAGTTACTTTAACCCCATATACTTGAGTGGGATAAACACTTTCATAATAAGCATATTTAGGCCAAAAACTTTCTTCTTGCTTCTTTTGACTTCTTACTATTATAACTAAAAAACCTCCTACCACTAGTAAAACTATCAATACTATCAATATCTTCTTTATTTTAGCAGTCTTATTTATTTCTTCGGCCATCAAAACACCTCTTTTAAAATTCTTATATTTTAAAATATTTAATTACAAATTCTGTTTCTAAAGAATTTGACGTAACCTCAATTGTTCCCTTATCTTCTTCAATTATTGATTTTGCTAAAGCAAGCCCTATTCCCATACTATCGCTATTGCTACTACCTTTATAAAATCGTTCAAAAATATGTGGTAAGTCTTCTTTTTTTATTCCTTCCCCATAATCTTTAATTCCAATTTTAACATAAGCATTACAATCTTCATACTTAATTTTAACTTGTCCTTTATCTTGCGAATGCTCTAAGGAATTTTTTAAGATATTCGTTAAAGCTTCCACCTGCCACTTAAAATCACAGACTAACTTAACCTTCCCTGTTCCTTCTATTTTAACATTTATATTTTTTAAGTCAATTATCGGTGCTACTTTTTTTACTGCTTCCCGAACTAAATCTTCCACTAATATTTCTTCTTTTTGATATTTAATTTGATTTACTTCAAACTTTGTTAATTTAAGTAACGATTGGACTAAGAAATTAATACTTACTATCTCTCTTCTAATATCTCTTAAAAATTCTTCTTGAATCCCTTTATCTACTTCTTCATACGTTAAATTATCTAACATTATTAAAATTGACGTAAGGGGTGTCTTTAACTGATGAGATATATCTTCTAAAGCTTGTTTTAAATTTTGTTTATCTTTTAAAGAATTATCGGCACTTTCTTTTAACATAACTGTTATTTTATATAATTCATTTTTTAAAATTGATAACTCATCTTCACTAATTTCTTCCATTTTTAAGCCATAATTTCTTTTATTAATAGCCTCTATATAATTAGTAATTTCTTTTAATTCTTTATCTTGTTCCCTTTGGTATCTTAAAAATATTAAACCCAGTATTATCCCAAAAACCCCTAAAAAACTTAAATTAATTACTACAAAAATATTGGTTTGGGCATCATTCTTTAAAATTAGACTATCCCGGGTTAAATTAATGTTATATTTTTCAAATATTTCTTGGTTAATTTCTTTACTATTTACCATCTCCATTATTTCATTTTCGCTAACCATCGGGTATTTAGCCTCAACTAAACTAATAATCTGAGCCACTTTTTGATTATAATTCAGCTTTTGAATTTTATTTTCTACCTTATTTAAAATTAGAAATAGTCCTAAAAATAG
>CANQHB010000072.1 GCA_947623755.1 uncultured Bacilli bacterium
ATTTATGGGCAAGTAGGCCAACCCTTTACGGCCTAACATATTACAGAGTGAAGTTTAGACTTTACTCTTTTTAGTGTATAAAAAAACTATTCCAAAGGGAATAGTTAATATTAACGGTTGTAGAATTCAACAATTAATGATTCGTTAATTTCAGCGTTTAATTCGCTTCTTTCTGGATATCTTACATATGTTCCAGTCATTTTGTTATTGTCGAAATTAACAAATGCTGGTAGGCTACGTTTAGCTTCTAAAGAAGCCTTAATTGCAGGATGGTCCATAGAGGTTTCTTTAACAGCGATAACGTCACCTGGTTTACATGAGTAAGATGGAATATCTACTTTAATGCCATTAACAGTGATATGACCATGGTTAACAACTTGTCTAGCACCACGTCTTGAATTAGCAAGTCCCATACGATAAACAATATTATCTAAACGAGATTCTAATAATTTTAACATGTTTTCGCCAGTTACGCCTTTTAATTTAGAAGCACGTTCAAATAATCTTCTAAATTGTTTTTCGTTTAAGCCATACATAGTTCTTACTTTTTGTTTTTCTTGTAATTGAACACCATATTCGCTTAATTTTTTACGACGGTCATTACCATGTTGACCTGGAGCATAAGGACGTCTTGCTAAATCTTTACCATTTTCTAAAGTAGAAAAATTTAATCTACGAGATTTTTTATAAGCTGGTCCAGTATATCTTGCCATTTTTGTTCTCCTTTCTATAAATTAAATACAAAGGAATAGTTTCTTCTTCTTATAGGGAGTTTATTTAGATAATTTCATTTGGGCAGTCCAAATTACTTTTATTCCTTAGAGGCAATAAACACATTATAAGAATGGAAACACTGCCATGTACTTGCATTAATAATTATACACATTTTTAGCAATATGTCAAATATATTATATGATTTTTAGAGTTTTAAAGAACATAATTTTGGAATATTTAAGTTTTCATAATGTTTTTAATATATTTATTAACTTTAATAAAAAGGAACTCTAATAATAAAGTTCCTTAGACCGTAAATAGACTAATATGTTCCTCAAATTATTTTTTCTCAATGCTATTTATATGTCATAATTATGATTGACTAATATGTTCCTCAAGTTATCTTTTCACAAAGCAATCAATTATAAATATATTATCATATTTTGCTAAAAAATCAAATGTTATTTTAAATATATATTAAACTCTTTAAGTTAGCAACTAAAAGTTATAAAACAGGGGCATAATTGCTAATAATTATACATTTGTTCGAAAGGCTATTGACAAAAGTTTTTTTTTATGATAAATTGAAAGTGTAGTAAGAAAGGAATTATATTATGAAACAAGTTAAAGAAGAAAAGAATAAAGATAAAGCATTAGAACAAGTTTTAGCTGATATTGAAAAACAGTTTGGTGCTGGGGCAATAATGAAATTGGGTAGTGATGAACATACAAAAATAGATGTTACATCAAGTGGTTCACTAGCTTTAGATATAGCTTTAGGTGTTGGTGGGTTTCCTAAGGGAAGAATAATAGAAATATATGGGCCAGAGTCAAGTGGTAAAACAACAATTGCATTACAAGCAATTGCTGAAGTTCAAAAATTAGGTGGGAGAGCGGCATTTATTGACGCGGAGCATGCTTTAGACCCAGTTTATGCTAAAGCTTTAGGTGTAGATATTAATGAACTTTTATTATCCCAACCGGATACGGGAGAACAAGCTTTGGAAATATGTGACGCTTTAGTTAAAAGTGAAGCAGTAAATATTGTGGTTATTGATTCAGTCGCGGCTTTAGTTCCTCAGGCCGAAATTGATGGGGAAATGGGAGATTCTCATGTAGGATTACAAGCCCGTTTAATGAGTCAAGCTTTAAGAAAATTATCCGGAACTATTAGTAAAACTAAAACAACGGCAATATTTATTAATCAATTAAGAGAAAAAGTGGGAGTTATGTTTGGAAATCCGGAGACAACGCCGGGAGGTCGAGCTCTTAAGTTTTATGCGACGATTAGATTAGATATAAGACGTTCAGAACAAATTAAAATGGGGGAACAAGTAATTGGAAATAAGACTAATATTAAAGTTGTTAAAAATAAAGTAGCGCCACCTTTTAAAACAGCAACAGTAGATATTATGTACGGGGAAGGTATTTCTCGGGAAGGAGAATTAATTGATATTGCGGCTTCATTAGATATTTTAGATAAAAGTGGGGCTTGGTATGCTTATAATGGTGAAAAAATTGGCCAAGGAAAAGAAAATGTTAAAATTTATTTAAAAGAAAATCCCGCTTTAAGAGATGAGATTGAAGAAAAAGTTCGAGCTCATTATGGATTTGGAGAAGCAAATAAGGAAAAGAAAGACAATAAAGAATAAATGAACAAAAAACGTTCATTTTTTTCTTGCTTAAATTAGAAATTACCTTTATAATTAAATTGTAGATATTTAATCTATAAATATGGAAAAGTTAGGAGATTTTAAAATGGAATTTAATGTAATGTCCATTTTAACTCTTATAATTGGACTTTTTGTAGGTTTTGTGATTGTTTTAATAATTAATGCAATTAAAAATAATCAAAATGAAAATAAAGCTAATAAATTAATTGAAGATGCCAAGAAAGAAGCAGATAAACATAAAAGAGATTCTTTAATGGAACTTAAAGAAGAATCATTTAGAATTAAACAAGAAACAGATAAAGAAGTTAAAGAGAAAAAAGCCGAAATTAAAGAAAATGAAACAAGATTATTACAAAGGGAAGCTTCTTTAGATAAAAGAGAAGAAATGCTTCAAAAAAGAGATAATTCTTTAGAAGAAAAAGAAAATAATTTATTAGCAAAGCAAAAAGAAATACAAGAAAAAGAGTTAAAAATGGATGAACTCTTAAAACAAGAGTTAGAAGAATTGGAGAAGATTGCAAAATTTTCAAAAGAAAAAGCTCATGATTTAATCATGAAAAGGGTTGAAGATGATATGGCAAGAGAAATTGCTGATTACATCAAAGACCAAGAGCGAAATGCAAAATTAGAGGCTCATGAAAAAGCTAAACAAATTATTGTATCTAGTATGGAACGCTATGCCGAAGATGTTGCTAGTGAACAAACAGTTAGTACAATTGATTTGCCAAATGATGAGATGAAAGGGCGATTAATTGGTCGGGAAGGAAGAAATATTCGGACTATTGAATCCGTTACAGGAGTAGATTTAATTATTGATGATACTCCGGAAGCTATTGTTATTTCGTCATTTGACCCTCTAAGAAGAGAGATTGCCAAAGTTACAATTGAGACTTTAATTAAAGATGGACGAATTCATCCTGCAAGAATTGAAGAAGTGTATGATAAGGTTTCAAATGATATTAATACCAAAATTATGGAAGTTGGAAATCAAACTATTTATGATTTAGGTATCGTTAAGATGGAACCAGAACTAATTAATTTAGTAGGAAAGTTAAAATATCGTTCTAGTTATGGGCAAAATGCGTTAAAACATTCAATTGAAGTTGCAAATTTAACCGGACTTATGGCGCAAGAATTAGGCGAAAATGTCGCTTTAGCTAAAAGAGCGGGATTACTTCATGATATAGGAAAAGCTATTGATTTTGAAATAGAAGGTAGTCATGTCGAAATTGGGGCCGATTTAGCAAGAAAGTACCATGAAGATGAAGTAGTTATTAATGCGATTGAGTCTCATCATGGCGATAAAGACGCGACTAATGTAATTTCAGTTTTAGTAGAAATTGCCGATACTTTATCCGCGGCTCGGCCAGGAGCAAGAAACGATACAATGGATAACTATATGAAACGGTTAGCCCAACTTGAAGAAATAGGTAATTCATTTGAAGGAGTAGAAAAAACTTTTGCTGTTCAAGCTGGTCGGGAAATTCGAGTAATTGTAAAACCAGATGAAGTGGATGATGCTAAAAGTTATAAAATGGCTCGAGACATTAAAGATAAAATTGAAGCGGAAATGCAATATCCTGGAACAATTAAAATTAATGTAATTAGAGAAACAAGAGCAATAGAGGAAGCGAGATAAGCTTCTTTTTTAGTATAATAAATTACTTTTTTTGCAAGCTATAAATAGGTGATTTTTGTGAAAAAAACAACGATATCTTTTGGGCTAGTAAGTATTCCGGTCGAAATAAATCCAATTATTAAAAATAATGATATCTCTTTTAATCAGCTGCATAAGAAGTGTTTGTCTCGAATTAAATATATTAAATATTGTCCCCATTGTAAAAAGGAAGTAAAACAAGCGGATATTATTAGAGGATATCAATATCGAAAAGATGATTATGTGACTATTAGTGATGAAGAATTTAATGATTTAAAAAGTGAAGATGAAAAAGTAATAGATATTGTGGGATTTGTTGATTTAAAGGAAGTAGACCCTATTTTTTTAGAAAAAAGTTATTTAGTTAGAACGGAAAATAAAAGTAAAGCCTTTAGTTTATTTAAAGAGGCTTTAAAAGAGACTAAAAAGGTGGCTATTGCTAAAACAGTTATCGGCACAAAGTTTTATTATGTTCTTTTAAGATTAAGTGAAAAAGATTTAATTATGAACACTTTATATTTTTTAGAAGAAATTGTAATGCCAGAAGTAGCACTCGAGGCTAAGTACACTAAAAAAGAACTGGATTTGGCAATAAAATTAGTTAATTCGTTAAAAATGAAATTTAAACCGGAAGAATTAGTCGACGAATATCAAACTAAAATTAAAGACGCGATAACAGATAAGTTAGATGGCAAAAAAATTAAGAAAACTAAAACTAAATCAGAAAAAAGTATTAAAGATTTAATGACCGCTTTGGAGCTTAGTTTAAAAAATGTTTAATGATATGAAGTTAGGGCCAATGCTTTTAAAAGAAATTGAGAGGCCTTTTAATAATGAAAATTTTAGATATGAGATTAAATTTGATGGAATTAG